>NZ_JBXWSJ010000019.1:0-79636 GCF_059613365.1 Ruegeria sp. BHSA163 | reverse complement strand
TCTGATGCCGATCGAAGACGTTTTCTCGATCTCGGGTCGTGGTACGGTTGTGACCGGTCGTGTTGAGCGTGGCGTTATCAACGTTGGCGACGAGATCGAAATCGTCGGTATCCGCGACACCAGCAAGACCACCTGCACCGGTGTTGAAATGTTCCGCAAGCTGCTGGACCGCGGCGAGGCAGGCGACAACATTGGCGCGCTGCTGCGTGGTATTGACCGTGACGGCGTTGAGCGTGGCCAGGTTCTGTGTAAGCCGGGCTCTGTGACCCCGCACACCAAGTTCGAAGCCGAAGCCTACATCCTGACCAAGGAAGAAGGCGGTCGTCACACGCCGTTCTTCGCGAACTACCGTCCGCAGTTCTACTTCCGTACGACTGACGTGACCGGCACCGTGACGCTGGCCGCTGGCACCGAGATGGTTATGCCAGGCGACAACGTCGGCTTCACGGTCGAGCTGATTGCGCCGATTGCGATGGAAGACGGCCTGCGTTTCGCCATCCGCGAAGGCGGTCGCACCGTCGGCGCGGGCGTTGTGTCGAAGATTATTGAATAATTCGTTTTAACGAACGACCAGACAGAAAGGGCGCCCTCCAAGGCGCCCTTTTTTTGAATTTCAACAAATCAGGCGGAGGTGTTAACCTTATTGCCATTGGTTAACGCAACAGGAAAGAGATCAGTTGATGAACTTTTCTTCGCTTTCACTCAGTCTTTTCGCATCATTATATATTGCATCAACACCGGTGTTTTCCCAACAGGTTGCGGACCGCATCTATTCTGGTGGACCGATCCTCACAATAGACGACGAGCGACCAACTGTAGAGGCAGTAGCGGTTAGGGACGGGCGCATACTGGCGGTTGGCGCGCACGACGAAATCGCCGCTTACCAGGGCGACGGAACCGAACTCTTTGATCTCGAAGGGCGCACGATGCTGCCGGGTTTTGTTGATAGCCACGGGCATGTTGTCATGGGGGGGCTGCAGGCCCTCTCGGCAAATTTGCTTGCACCCCCGGACGGAAAGGTCACGGACATTTCCAGCCTGCAATCCACTCTCACTGAATGGGCCGCTGAAAATGCCAAAGCCGTCGAGAGCACCAAAATGATTATTGGATTTGGTTACGACAACGCGCAGTTAAAAGAGCTGCGCCACCCGACACGACAAGATTTGGACGCGGTTTCAGAAGATCTGCCTGTCATAATTATTCATCAATCTGGTCACTTGGGAGTCGCGAATTCAAGGGCGTTGGAAATTGCAGGGATAACGTCTTCGTCTGAGGCACCACCCGGCGGGGTTATTCAGCGGGATGCAGACGGAGAGCCAAATGGTGTGTTAGAGGAATACGCTTTCTTTTCCGTGCTTGTGCCATTGTTAGGTAACCTTGGTGAAGAAGGGTTGGTTGCGTTCGCGCAGGCGGGCAGCAAGCTTTGGGCAAGATATGGCTATACGACCGGACAAGAAGGCAGATCGTCGGGTCAAATTGTCGAAGCTCTGAGAAAAGTTGCGTCGACTGAGGGGCTTCCCATTGATGTTGTGGCCTTTCCCGATGTTTTGGAATCGCGTGAATTCATTGGTGCCAATGTCTCGCAAACTTACGACGATCGAGTGCGGGTCGGAGGATGCAAGCTGACGATTGATGGATCGCCTCAAGGCTTTACCGCTTTGCGTGATCGTCCTTATTATGACCCCGTCGGCTCGTACCCGGCCGGATATGCCGGTTATGCGGCCATATCAATGGACCAGCTGCAGGATGCCGTAAACTGGTGTTTTGAAAACGGGTTTCAGATTCTGGTGCACTCGAACGGAGAAGGGGCTTCAGATATGCTGATCGCTGCCTTGGAAGTTGCCCAGATGAAGTTCGGTGAGCCAGGCAACCGACCCGTTTTGGTTCACGGTCAATTCTTAAGAGAGGACCAAGTTGAAAGTTACAAGCGACTGGGTGTATTTCCTTCGATCTTTCCTATGCATACTTTCTATTGGGGGGATTGGCATCGAGATCATACTGTCGGCCCGGTGAACGCCGAAAACATCTCGCCATCTGGTTGGATTCGTCAGAGAGACATGATGTTTGGCACCCACCACGACGCGCCCGTCGCGCTTCCGGACAGTATGCGCGTGCTGGCGGCGACGGTGACCCGCAGAACGCGTTCGGGCGATATACTGGGACCTCACCAAAGGGTGGACGTTATGACGGCCTTGAAAGCCATGACAATCTGGCCCGCTTGGCAGCACTTTGAAGAAAAGGAAAAGGGTTCTATCGAAATTGGCAAAGTCGCGGATTTCGTAATCCTGTCAGATGATCCATCCGCAGTAGAACCGGAAAATCTGTCAGAGCTGCAGGTTCTGGTAACCGTAAAAGGCGACGAAGTCGTATATAAGGCCGAAGAAGGCGTTCGGGAAGGAAACTTGCATTTCTCACCATTTTCGAATGACCCGGTCCTAGCCCATGTTTTCCTTCATGCGATTTATCAGGGTATGCAGGTAGAAGACCCCTGGCTTGCGCGGAACTAGGCGGGGAGCGTTGTTACGGACGCTTGAGCGACCGAGAAACTCGAGCCCTTGTTAACAACTTTTTGTTCGGCGTTGAGCTAAACAACCTGATCGCGGTAGCAAACGGTCTGCGCTTTGCGATCCTCGAAGGCGACCGCACCGTCGGCGCAGGCGTTGTGCAAAAAATCATAGAGTAAGTTGACTCTACCCACTGGCGGGGGGCAGTTGCTCTGAAAAAGCAGAAAAAAGGTGATCTCGCCGGATATACCCTTGCATGCGGAATAAGACCGAAGCGCAGTTGACTGTATAAGCGGGCTTCAATTCCCTCTTGCCAAACCGCACCAACCCCACTAATACGCGCGAGTTCTCAATAAGAACGTCAAGGCGGGGTGATTCCCGCCTTTTGGGTTCGATGAGGGTTGGCGATGCGCGTCTGTCCTCCTCTCAACTCCAACGCCTGATAAAAGGCTGTATCTATGCAAAGCCAAAACATCCGTATTCGGCTGAAGGCATTTGACTATCGCGTTCTGGATGCCAGCACGCAAGAGATCGTCAACACTGCCAAGCGGACCGGCGCGAACGTGCGTGGCCCGATCCCTCTGCCGAACAAGATTGAGAAGTTCACGGTTCTCCGTGGCCCTCACGTTGATAAGAAATCACGCGATCAGTTCGAGATCCGCACGCACAAGCGTCTGCTCGACATCGTTGATCCGACTCCCCAGACCGTGGACGCTCTGATGAAGCTCGACCTGGCTGCTGGTGTGGATGTCGAGATCAAGCTGCAGTCGTAAGATCGGAGGGTATAGATTATGCGCTCTGGTATTATCGCAAAAAAAGTTGGCATGACCCGCCTGTTCATGGAAGACGGAAAGCAGATCCCTGTGACCGTTCTTCACCTGGACAACCTGCAGGTCGTTGCACAGCGTACCACTGACAAAGACGGCTACACCGCTGTCCAGCTGGGTGCGGGTGCTGCCAAAGCAAAACGCACCTCAAAGGCCATGCGCGGTCATTACGCCGCTGCAAAGGTTGAACCCAAGCGTAAGCTGGCTGAGTTCCGTGTCTCCGAAGATGGCCTGATTGATGTGGGTGCCGAGATTTCGGCAGAACACTTCCTTGAAGGTCAGAAGGTTGACGTTTCGGGTACATCCATCGGTAAAGGCTTTGCTGGTGCGATGAAGCGCTGGAACTTCGGTGGTCTGCGCGCCTCGCACGGTGTTTCGATCAGCCACCGCTCGCACGGTTCGACCGGTCAGTGTCAGGACCCGGGCAAGGTGTTCAAGGGCAAGAAGATGGCCGGTCACATGGGTGCTGCCCGTGTAACCACCCAGAACCTGGAAGTCGTCAAAACTGATGCCGACCGGAATCTGGTCTTTATCAAAGGCGCTGTTCCCGGACCGAAATCGGGCTGGGTCACCGTCAAGGACGCGGTCAAAAAGAAAGCACCGGAAGGCCTGCCTTTCCCGGCTGCTGTTAAATCGGCTGCGACTGAGGCGACCGAAGCACCTGCGGAAGAAGTTCCCGCGGAAGGTGGTGAAGCATGAAACTTGATGTAATCAAACTGGACGGCAAAAAGGCCGGCAACATCGAGCTGGATGCAGAGCTGTTCGGTCTCGAACCGCGCGCGGACATCCTGCACCGAGTGGTCCGTTGGCAGCGCAATAACGCGCAGGCTGGCACCCATAAGGTAAAGACCCGCTCGGAAACCAGCTACTCGACCAAGAAGATCTATCGCCAGAAGGGCACAGGTGGCGCACGCCATGGTGACCGTAACGCGCCGATTTTCCGCAAGGGTGGTATTTACAAGGGCCCGACCCCTCGTTCGCACGGACACGACCTGCCGAAGAAGTTCCGCAAGCTTGGCCTGCGCCACGCTCTGTCGGCCAAAGCCAAAGCAGGAGAACTGGTTGTGATCGAGAACGCCGAAGCGGAAGGCAAGACCGCTGCTCTGGCCAAACAGGTTGCAAACCTGGGCTGGAAGCGCGCCTTGGTCATCGACGGGGCGACCGTGAACGAAGGTTTCCTTAAGGCGTCGCGCAACATCGAAGGTCTGGATATCCTGCCATCGATGGGTGCAAACGTTTATGACATCCTCAAGCGTGACACTCTGGTGCTCACCAAAGCGGCTGTCGAAGCACTGGAGGCTCGTCTGAAATGAGCGCGAAGGCAGAACACTACGACGTGATCCGCAAGCCGGTCATCACCGAAAAGTCGACCATGGCGTCCGAAAACGGCGCGGTTGTCTTTGAAGTGGCGATCGACAGCAACAAGCCGCAGATCAAAGAGGCGGTTGAGGCGCTGTTTGGTGTGAAGGTCAAAGCGGTGAACACCACCGTGACCAAAGGCAAGGTAAAGCGGTTCCGCGGCCAGCTGGGCCGTCGGAAAGACGTCAAAAAAGCATACGTGACCCTGGAAGAGGGTAACACCATCGACGTGAGCACCGGTCTCTGATCGAACCCGTCTTTGGAGAGAGATAAAGGCCCCCGCGAAAGCGGGGGTTTTTTGTTGGGTCTCAGAAGATCAGATCGAGAATTTTCTAACTATTCGAAAATAAAGTCACATTCATGCCAACACTTACTGGCGTAAACGCAGAACTAGTGGATTGTGTGTCGGACTGCTGCGTCAAGACTATCTTCTATAATCACTGGGAAGCCTTCGAATTCAGAAGGCACATTGGCAAAATAAGCCAGCCAGCATTTGTCGCCGGAAACCACTAGTCGATAACTTCCATCGTCGCACCACGCAAAAATACTTGCCCGGGAACTAGGCAGAGCCAAGCTCTTTGATAGTTCCTTTGCTGCCGCGAGGGCTTTTTGGTGACTATGTAACATTGTGTTTCGAAACTACTTCCACATCTAGGCGTTGCAGAATTGGTGTCAAAGGTAAAATAAACGATATACCACGTTGTTCGTTGCCGGCAAACACTAATGCGACAGCCAGTTCAGTGCCATTCCCGTCCGTGCTAACTACTAGCGAGCCAGAGTCTCCAGAACGAGAAAATGGTACACCACCATCCCCCACAACGATATATACGTCGTTAAACCATACAGTTTTTTTTAACGCCATATTCGGTGACCGCATAAGAAACGGGTACCGGCGAGGCGGATTGAGCGACGATTGTTCCGAGCGTAAGTCCAGTTGTTCGAACAACTTTTTTCACTTTCATGCTCGGAATTGGAATGGCCGTTGTCTGAGGTGTGTCGAAATAATTGCCTTGATACGAAGTCACTTTGGAAGAATCTGAAAGTTCGAAAAGGCTGGCGTCGCAGTTTTCACTGATGTCGATGTTTTCGGGAATGCCGTCATTGATAGGAAGCAAGCTAGAATGGCGCCCAACAGTGAATGGGTCGCAAGCGTTTTCTGTCGCGTCGAGAGGGCCAGGAGCCAAGATTGGAAGTCCGGGCATCGCGTTGTTGCAAGCGCCTGTGACGTGATTGTTTGATAGGCCGTACAGCTTACCTTGATTGTCCTTCACGATCAGGCCGAGAGTTCCTGCGCCAATGCAGTGTGCCGGGAAAACAGATGAGCCACAGGTATAGTGATTGCCGCGAAGAATATAGGGCTGCGGGTTTTGCGGAGGGGGAGGGTTCCCTTTGACCTGCGCGATACCGCCTTGCGCATACTCTACTGTGCACTCACCGAATTTGAATGGAAGGGTCTTTTCATCGGATTTTGATACTTTGGAGTGCGTAAAGACAATAATTTTTCTTTCAGGCTCAGAAAATCCAACAAGGTTAACGGAGCGCTTTCGAAGAATAGTTTCAGTTGCCTGAGCCAAAAATTCATTTGAGGTGACGTCGTAGTCTACCTCGTCCTGATCCAAACCATCTTCAAGTGGTGTTTTGTCGAACAGGTTCTTTTGCTTGGCCCAAGCCAGAAATGCTTCAGCGACATCTCGAACTGAGCGTTTGTCGTCGCTGCCCAACTGATCCAAATCAACCATTACAATATTGCCTTGATAGTTTACTATTTTTGGTAGAGTAGACCACTTCGTTCGAAGTTGCACAACTCCTCAGTGAGCGAATAAATCTTTAAGCCACGCTAAGATAGCCATGATCGTTTGAACTTGATTTATATTAAATTTCAAACGTGATTTAAATTGAGCTCCCTATAGACACCCACCCCCAACCCTGTTAAATGCTCCCAATCTTGCGGCCTCGGATTCGTTCCGGGGCCTCTGATATTTGTAATCGGGGACCTTCGGGGCCCTATACCCTTGGCGCTCAGGTGATGTGTTTCCAAAGGAAACAGACGGGCGGGCGCCTATCACATAGCGGGGAAATCCCTCGCACTTGCTAAACGGAAGACAGAAAGCATGGCACTCAAGTCGTACAAGCCGACGACGCCGGGCCAGCGCGGGCTGGTGCTGATCGACCGTTCGGAGCTTTGGAAAGGACGTCCGGTCAAGTCTCTCACAGAGGGTTTGACCAAATCGGGCGGCCGGAACAACACCGGACGGATCACTTCACGCCGCCGCGGCGGTGGCGCAAAGCGTCTCTACCGGATCGTTGACTTTAAACGGAACAAAATGGATGTCGCGGCAACCGTCGAGCGGATCGAATACGACCCGAACCGGACCGCATTCATCGCACTGGTAAAATACGAAGACGGCGAGCAGGCGTATATCCTGGCTCCGCAGCGTTTGGCGGTGGGTGACAAGGTCATCTCATCGACAAAGGCGGACATCAAGCCGGGCAACGCAATGCCGTTCTCGGGCATGCCAATCGGTACAATTGTCCACAACATCGAGATGAAGCCTGGCAAAGGCGGTCAGATCGCGCGCGCGGCGGGTACGTACGCCCAGTTTGTTGGTCGCGATGGCGGTTACGCTCAGATCCGGCTGAGCTCGGGCGAGCTTCGCATGGTCCGTCAGGAATGCATGGCCACTATCGGTGCCGTATCCAACCCCGACAACAGCAACCAAAACCTCGGTAAAGCCGGTCGCATGCGCCACAAGGGCGTTCGTCCGTCGGTTCGTGGTGTTGCGATGAACCCGATCGATCACCCGCACGGTGGTGGTGAAGGTCGTACTTCGGGTGGCCGTACACCGGTTACACCATGGGGTAAGGATACCAAGGGTAAGCGTACCCGTAACAAGAACAAAGCGTCCCAGAAGCTGATTATCCGCTCGCGGCACGCCAAGAAGAAGGGACGTTAAACTATGTCTCGCTCTGTTTGGAAGGGCCCTTTCGTCGATGCTTACGTGCTGAAAAAAGCCGAAGCAGCGCGCGAGTCGGGCCGTAACGAAGTCATCAAAATTTGGTCGCGTCGTTCCACCATTTTGCCCCAGTTCGTGGGTCTGACCTTTGGTGTGTACAACGGCCATAAACATATTCCCGTAAACGTCTCGGAAGACATGATCGGTCAGAAGTTCGGTGAATACTCGCCGACCCGGACCTATTACGGTCACGCCGCAGACAAAAAAGCGAAGCGGAAGTAAGTCATGGGCAAGGAAAAGAACCCCCGCCGCGTGGCTGAAAACGAAGCAATGGCGAAAACCCGCATGCTTCGCACCAGTCCGCAGAAACTGAACCTGGTTGCGCAGATGATCCGCGGCAAGAAAGTTGAGAAGGCTTTGACCGATCTAACCTTCTCGAACAAGCGCGTCGCACAGGATGTGAAGAAATGCCTTCAGTCCGCAATCGCCAACGCCGAGAACAATCACAACCTGGACGTAGATGAGCTGATCGTTGCCGAGGCCTGGGTTGGCAAGAATTTGGTCATGAAGCGTGGTCGCCCGCGTGCCCGTGGCCGCTTTGGGAAAATCCTGAAGCCGTTCTCGGAGATCACCATCAAGGTGCGTCAAGTTGAGGAGCAAGCCTAATGGGACATAAAGTCAATCCGGTCGGCATGCGCCTTCAGGTGAACCGCACCTGGGACAGCCGTTGGTACGCAGATACCAAGGACTACGGAGATCTTCTGCTGGAAGACATCAAAATCCGTGAGTTCATTCAGAAAGAGTGTAAGCAGGCCGGTGTTGCCCGTGTGATCATTGAACGTCCGCACAAAAAGTGCCGCGTAACGATCCATACAGCGCGTCCGGGCGTCATAATCGGCAAGAAAGGTGCAGACATCGAAGTTCTGCGCAAAAAGCTTGCCCGCATGACTGACAGCGAACTGCACCTGAACATCGTCGAGGTGCGCAAGCCCGAGCTTGATGCGCAACTTGTTGCAGAGTCTATCGCTCAGCAACTTGAACGCCGCGTTTCGTTCCGCCGCGCGATGAAGCGGTCGGTTCAGAACGCCATGCGCATGGGCGCACTCGGTATTCGCGTCAACGTTGCTGGCCGTCTGGGCGGTGCCGAAATTGCGCGGACCGAGTGGTACCGGGAAGGCCGCGTTCCTCTGCACACTCTGCGTGCAGATATCGATTACGCACATGCCGAAGCGATGACACCGTATGGGATCATTGGGATCAAGGTCTGGATCTTCAAAGGTGAGATCATGGAGCACGATCCGCAGGCACGTGACCGTAAAGCACAGGAACTCCAGGATGGTCCGGCGCCTCGCGGTGCAGGCGGCCGTCGTTAAGGAGGATTTGAGATGCTTCAACCAAAGCGTACAAAATTCCGCAAGATGCACAAAGGCCGGATCAAGGGCGAAGCCAAAGGTGGCTCTGATCTGAACTTTGGCACCTATGGACTTAAAGCATTGCAGCCTGAACGTGTGACTGCGCGTCAGATCGAAGCTGCGCGTCGTGCCATGACCCGTCATATGAAACGTCAAGGTCGCGTTTGGATCCGTATCTTCCCCGACACTCCGGTTACGGCAAAGCCGATCGAAGTTCGTATGGGTAAAGGTAAGGGTTCGGTCGATCGCTGGGCTTGCAAAGTCAAGCCGGGTCGCGTGATGTTCGAGATCGACGGTGTCAACGACGACATCGCTCGTGAGGCACTGCGTCTTGCGGCGATGAAGTTGCCGATCAAGACTCGCGTTGTGGTTCGCGAAGACTGGTAAGTAATTGGCGGCAACCCCGCTTGAAATTTGATGACCCCCGTCGGAGAGCCGGCGGGGGTTTTCTTTTTCGCCCGAACTCTGCGATCGGGCTGCGAATGGAATCGACGAACAACTGGCGCACGCTTAGGCTGCCAAGCAGCAATGTGAGAGGTTTCAATGTTTCAGTTGCGCAAAAAGGTTTTTCTCAAAGAAGTCGTTACGGCGGACCAATTGGGCCAGCCCTGCCCGCCAATCAACCGCGTGGCTGCCATGGCTGTTTTTCAAAACCCGTTATCTGGGAAATTCTCGGAGGACTTATCAGAGCTTTTTGAGATTGGTGGTGCTCTTGGTAAAGATCTTGCCGCAGAAGCAATAAGGCAACTAAACGGTGATCCGGTCTCATACGGAAAGGCCGCGATTGTGGGCATCAATGGTGACCTCGAACAGGGTGGGGCAGTGATACATCCCAGGCTTGGTGCTCCGATGCGCGCAGCGGCCGGCGGGGGTGAAGCAGTAATTCCTTCTAATGCCAAGCTTGGTGCACCGGGATGTGAAATCGACCTGCCGCTTGGTCATAAGGACAACCCTTGGTCGTTCGATCATTTTGACACAATGACTTTGAACATACCTGACGCGCCAAAACCTGACGAGATCGTGCTTTGCTTAGCCTACGCAGATGGTGGGCGACCTATACCGCGCTGCGGTAAAGGGCCCATAAACACGTAAACGCAGCTACATTGACTGGCGTTGGTGAAGGGGCTGGGTTATGCCCGGCTCATGGCACAAATTGAATCACTCTTCGTTACCCGTCTCTATCGCGCAGCTTTGTCTGAATTCGACCCCAAGATCGACAAGGAAGAGTTGGAAAGTTCCTGTCTTGTCATCGCTGAGGATGACGAGGCCGGGCAAGAATGGTGCGAGAAGAACGGTTATCCCGGATATACAAGTTATGCGTCTCTAACGGATTTGCCTTGGCGGTTTCCGATCTTCACAGATCTGGTTGCATCACTGGACCGGCACGTCGCCGCATTCGCCAAGGATTTGGAGTTTGATCTGGGCGAAGGAAAGTTAAAGCTTGAGGATTTGTGGATCAACATCCTGCCCGAAGGCGGAATGCATTCCAGCCACATTCATCCGCACAGCGTGATTTCAGGCACGACCTATGTGGCGATGCCCGAAGGAACAAGTGCTTTGAAACTGGAAGACCCCCGCTCGGGCCGCATGATGGCCGCGCCGACTCGTCTGAAGGGCGCGCGGCGGGACTTGCGGCCGTTCATCTACATGCAGCCGCAGGTGGGTGAAGTTCTGCTGTGGGAAAGCTGGCTGCGCCACGAGGTGCCGATGAACATGGCCGAAGAAGAGCGGATTTCCGTGAGCTTTAATTATAAGTGGGAATAAGCGCGCCTTTAGACGGTCGCACTGCGCATTTTCTCTGTCACCCAGTCTTGCAATTTAAACGAGAGCTTTTCTCGAAACAGTTTCGTGATAATCTGTATGCACTTTTTATGTGTTTATTACGGAGAATTGGAATGGAATTTTTTAAGCCACAATTGTCGATCAAGATTAACCCAAACCTAAAGTCGTATGATGTCGAGGCAACAGTAGTCGTACCTACCGGGTGCTATGTAAAGGTCGGAGCATCTGCTGGGGCACCTCCGGATCAATATACCCTTCCGGAAGTTGAGCCGATCACATTGGCGATAAAATCGACGGATGGTCCCTGTATTCAAGCCCCTCAAGTTTTGACCTTCAAAGTAAGATGGCTGCCGCTGACGATTGGCAAAACCACCGTCCTTGCATTTGTGACAGTCGATGGTGACGTGGTAGCAACGGGCTCTAAAAGAATAGTGAGCTTTTCAAACGACATTATTGCTTCTGCGGCGGACACAGCCTTACCCCCGCCCGGGTCTGGCATCGAAATAAATTCAGTTTCAGCATGGATAAACGCGCAACCGCCTCAACCTCCCAGATTGATTGCGATCGTAAATGTTATAGCGCCATGCTTAAATTACGAGTTCACCTTTGATGACAAAGGACCTTTTGGAATTACGGGGAAAACCAGGCTTGTCGAATTGATTGCGACCCTTCCTGACGCATGCGACAGGGTCATTTTCGAAGGCCCTGTCAGATTTGAAACAGAGCTGGCGTCAAAGAACGAATTCGACTCGATCGCGATAGAGTTTGAAGGTGAACTTTATCTCGATCCCTTGGAAATCGTAGTCTAAGCTTAATTGTCTTCGATGGGCGGGAAAGCCCATCGAAGCAAAAGGCTGAAACTTTCCCTTGCCACACTCACCCCAAACCCTTATACGGCGGCATCCTGCGGTCTCCCGGCGTTGTCGGGCGATTCGTATGTCTATCATTCATCCACCAGGTCAAAGGTGACCCTGTAAGGGGGCCTTCTGGTGTTTTGAGCAAAGGAAAAAGGCGATGAACGCCCAAGAACTGCGTGACAAGACCCCGGACCAGCTCCGCGAGGAACTGGCCAACCTGAAGAAAGAAAGCTTTAACCTGCGCTTTCAACAGGCAACCGGTCAGCTGGAAAACACAGCCGGTATCAAAGCGGCCCGCCGCAATGCTGCCCGTGTCAAAACCATTCTGAACGAAAAGGCCGCTGCTGCGGCATCCGAGGAGTAATCAGATGCCCAAGCGTATTCTGCAAGGCACCGTGACCAGCGACGCCAATGAACAGACCGTAACCGTATCAGTCGAGCGCCGCTTTACGCATCCGGTTCTGAAGAAAACCATTCGTAAGTCCAAAAAATACAGGGCTCACGATGAAAGGAACGCCTTCAAAGTCGGCGATACAGTCCGCATTATCGAATGCGCGCCGAAATCGAAGACGAAACGTTGGGAGGTTCTGGAAGCTTAGGGCGTCCGGAGCTTTTCCATTTGTCGAAACCCTGGGGGAACTAACTAGACCAGCCCCCACAGGTCGGGAGAAACCACATGATCCAGATGCAGACCAATCTGGATGTCGCTGACAACTCTGGCGCACGCCGAGTTCAGTGCATCAAGGTCCTGGGTGGTTCCAAGCGTAAATACGCTTCTGTTGGCGACGTTATCGTCGTCTCGGTGAAGGAAGCCATCCCACGCGGTCGCGTAAAGAAAGGTGACGTCCGCAAGGCCGTCGTCGTACGCACCGCTAAAGAAGTCCGTCGCGAAGACGGCACAGCGATCCGTTTTGATCGCAACGCCGCCGTCATCCTGAACAACAACAACGAGCCGATCGGTACCCGTATCTTTGGCCCCGTTGTTCGTGAATTGCGTGGCAAGAACTTCATGAAAATCATCTCGCTTGCCCCGGAGGTGCTGTAATCATGGCTGCTAAACTCCGCAAAGGCGACAAAGTTGTCGTGTTGGCCGGTAAGGACAAGGGCAAAGAGGGAACCATAACCTCTGTTGACCCAAAGGCCGGTAAGGCCGTTGTCGACGGTATCAACATTGCCATTCGCCACACACGCCAGACGCAGAACAGCCAAGGTGGCCGCCTTCCCAAGGCTTTGCCGATCGACTTGTCGAACCTGGCGCTGCTGGACAAGAACGGTAAAGCAACCCGTGTCGGTTTCCGCATGGAAGGCGAAAAGAAGGTTCGTTTTGCTAAGACAACGGGAGATGTAATCGATGCTTGACACCGCAAACTACACCCCGCGCTTGAAAACTCAGTATGCCGAAACCATCCGTCCTGCTTTGAAAGAAGAGTTCGGTTACAAGAACGACATGCAGCTTCCCAAGCTGGAAAAAATTGTTCTGAACATCGGTTGTGGTGCTGAAGCCGTCAAAGACTCGAAAAAAGCGAAAGCTGCGGTCGAAGACTTGACGGCGATTGCTGGCCAGCAAGCTGTATCCACCAAAGCGAAAAAGTCGATCGCGGGTTTCCGCGTCCGCGAAGATATGCCGCTGGGTGCCAAGGTTACCCTGCGCGGCGACCGGATGTACGAGTTCCTGGATCGTCTAATTACCATCGCGATGCCGCGTGTTCGTGACTTCCGCGGTGTTAAGCCTTCTTTCGATGGTCGTGGCAACTTTGCCATGGGCATGAAAGAGCACATCGTTTTCCCTGAAATCGACTTCGACAAAGTCGACGAGGTCTGGGGCCTGGATATCGTAATTGCCACCACAGCGAAAACCGACGCTGAAGCAAAGGCACTGTTGAAGCATTTCAACATGCCGTTCAACGCATAAGCGCCGGGAGGATTGAGACATGGCTAAGAAAGCAATGATCGAACGCGAGAAAAAGCGCGAACGCCTGGTGGCCAAATATGCCGCAAAGCGTGCCGAGCTGAAAGAAATCGCTAATGACGAGAGCAAGCCGATGGAAGAGCGTTTCAAAGCGCGTCTGAAACTGGCGAAACTGCCGCGCAACAGCTCGGCTACCCGTCTGCACAACCGCTGTCAGCTGACCGGTCGTCCCCACGCTTATTACCGTAAGCTTAAGGTCAGCCGTATCGCGCTGCGCGAGCTGGGTTCTGCTGGTCAGATCCCCGGCATGGTGAAATCGAGCTGGTAAGGGAGAGATTGATATGAACGATCCTATCGGCGATATGCTCACCCGTATCCGCAATGCGCAAATGCGCGGAAAGTCCACTGTTTCTACCCCGGCTTCAAAGCTGCGCGGTTGGGTTTTGGACGTGCTGGCGGACGAAGGTTATATCCGTGGCTATGAAAAGACGACCGGTGAAAACGGTCATCCAGCCATCGAAATCAGCCTGAAATACTACGAAGGCACCCCTGTCATTCGCGAACTGAAGCGGGTTTCCAAGCCCGGTCGCCGTGTTTACATGGGCGTCAATGACATCCCGCAGGTCCGTCAGGGTCTGGGCGTGTCGATTGTCAGCACTCCGAAAGGTGTGATGTCGGACGCAAACGCTCGCTCCAACAATGTTGGCGGCGAAGTGCTCTGCACCGTCTTCTAAGGAGGTCTGCAATGTCTCGTATTGGTAAAAAACCGGTCGAGTTACCCAGCGGTGTTACCGCCACTGTGTCCGGCCAGACCATCGAAGTGAAGGGCCCGAAAGGCTCCCGCAGCTTCACCGCCACCGACGATGTGACGCTGTCAGTTGAAGACAACGTGGTCAAGATCGATCCGCGCGGCATGTCCAAGCGCGCGCGCCAACAGTGGGGCATGAGCCGCACTATGGTCGCAAATCTTGTTGAAGGCGTGACCAACGGCTTCAAGAAGGAACTTGAAATTCAGGGTGTTGGTTACCGGGCGCAGATGCAAGGCAATACCTTGAAGCTGAACCTTGGCTACAGCCACGACGTTGATTTCGTTGCTCCGGACGGCGTGACCATTACGGCACCGAAGCAAACCGAGATTGTTGTCGAAGGTATCGACCAACAACAAGTTGGTGAAGTTGCCGCAAAAATCCGCGATTGGCGCCGCCCCGAGCCGTATAAAGGCAAGGGCATCCGCTATAAGGGCGAGTTCATCTTCCGCAAGGAAGGCAAAAAGAAGTAAGGACGCAAACAATGGCAAACAGCAAAAGAACCCTGTTTCTGAAGCGCCGCCTGCGCGTTCGGAACAAACTTCGCAAAGTCAACGCGGGTCGGCCGCGTCTGTCTGTGCATCGGTCAAACAAGAACATCTCCGTTCAGTTGATCGACGACGTACGTGGCGTGACGCTGGCCTCCGCCTCGACCCTGGAAAAAGATCTGGGTGTTGTTGGCAAGAACAACGTCGAAGCGGCCGCCAAAGTGGGCGCAGCGATCGCCGAGCGTGCCAAGAAAGCTGGCGTCGAAGAAGCCTATTTCGATCGTGGTGGTTTCCTGTTCCACGGCAAAGTGAAGGCTGTCGCCGACGCTGCGCGTGAAGGTGGTCTGAAGATCTAAGACTTGCGGGCGGGTTTCGATCCGCCCCGATGATCCGGGGGTTTCGGCAGCAGTCGGGGCTCACTTGGATTGAATAAAACGGCGCTGATGCGCCTCTAGAGAAAAGGGATGCCAGATGGCAGAACGTGAAAACCGTCGGGGCCGAGGCCGCGACCGTGAAGAAGCACCGGAATTTGCCGATCGACTGGTCGCAATCAACCGTGTGTCTAAAACCGTAAAAGGTGGTAAGCGCTTTGGCTTCGCCGCTCTGGTGGTGGTCGGCGATCAGAAAGGTCGTGTGGGCTTTGGAAAAGGGAAAGCGAAAGAAGTACCTGAAGCCATCCGCAAGGCCACTGAGCAGGCCAAGCGTCAGATGATCCGTGTGCAACTGCGCGAAGGTCGGACTTTGCACCACGATATCGAAGGTCGTCATGGCGCCGGTAAAGTGGTTATGCGCACCGCACCTGAAGGAACCGGCATCATCGCAGGTGGTCCGATGCGTGCTGTGTTCGAAATGCTGGGCGTCAAGGACGTTGTTTCCAAGTCGCTGGGGTCGCAAAACCCGTACAACATGATCCGCGCAACCATTAACGGTCTGCAAAAAGAGCAGAGCCCGCGTTCGGTTGCTGCGCGTCGTGGCAAAAAGGTTGCTGACATCCTGCCCAAGCGGGAAGAAGCCCCGGCGGCCGAAGCACCTGCTGCTGAAGCTGAAGCGTAAGGAGAGCGACCCATGGCAAAAACCATCGTCGTCAAGCAGATCGGTTCTCCGATCCGCCGTCCCGCCGAACAGCGTGCAACTCTGATCGGTCTGGGTCTGAACAAGATGCACAAGACCCGTGAGCTGGAAGATACACCTTCGGTCCGCGGCATGATCAACAAGATTCCACATCTGGTAGAGATCGTCGAAGAACGCGGTTGATCGATTCAAAAACGAAATGCCAAAAAAGCGCCTCCGGTTCGGCCGGGGGCGCTTTTTCGGTTTAAAATAAAGCCTGCTAAATGTATTGGTTTCTTGTAAAAGTTAAAGACCCAGAACAGCGTGTTAGAGCGCTTCCGGCTTTTGTACTGCTATTACCACGATCTCTATCAGCGTCACATCGTCACCAAGGTCGGCTCCGACGCATGCTCTTTGGGGCCAATTTTTAGACGTGCCAATCCACTCACACCAAATTTCGTCCATGTCAGCCTTCATTTTCATGTCGCTCAGGTACACTCTTGCTTGTAGAAGCGCCTCTTTGTTGCTTCTTACTTCTGCGAGTTTTGCGTCAAGAAATTGTAAGCTGTTTCGAGTTTGCGCTTCGATCCCGCTGGCGGCGTTGGGGTCATAGGCAACAACGTAAGCAAGTCCATTGAAGGACACGGCATCGCTGCGCCCCTTTGCGTCACTGACAACGCGCTGAATTTTCAAATCAAACCCTTTCAGAAGTTTTACGGCCGCAAAATCGCACACCCAAACCAAATACGCAGTGAATAACAGGACTCAGGCGAACTGCAACAACCCAATCTAATTGCAATCCATAATCGATCGCCGATCATATCTTTTGTTGATCAGCCATTCACTCAATGCATATCGGCTAGACCTAAAATATCGTTGTTAGCGTTACCTGCCGCACCTATCTGAGCTTTGTCCCCAAAGGAACACATAGAGAAAACACCGGGGAATACGCCCTGGTCAAAGTAAGGAATAGAGATATGGCACACACAACTGCACTAGCACATGGCGGTTTCAACCTGAGTGCGCGAATTGCGAAGTTTGTCGAAGGTTTGAAAGAAACTCGCACCAAGGCAATCGAGTACCACCGCACCTATAACGAGCTCCAACGCTTGTCCAACCGGGAGCTGGATGACATTGGTTTGCGTAGGTGTGACATAGCAGACATCGCGCGCGAGCAGGTTTATTTCTCGTAAATACAATGAAGCTGTATAGCGCTTTAATTTGGAACTGAAACTGAGGCGCCCTGTGGCGCCTCTGGTATTTGCGGGTTTGGCAACCACGAGATGGTTGCTGAATGTTTGAAATTTACAAGAAACCTTGCAACAGACGGCACGAAGCTGTATCGGGCTGCGGTGGCATTGTGTCCGCGAGAATCAAAATCAAAAAATGCCGTGTTTGACCCATCACGCTTCGGGGGTCACATCCGGCCAAGGAGAAGCGAAATGAAACTGCATGAATTGAGCGACAATCCCGGCGCCACACCAAAACGCACCCGCGTTGGCCGTGGTCCCGGTTCCGGCAAAGGTAAAATGGGTGGCCGTGGTATCAAAGGCCAGAAATCCCGGTCAGGTGTCGCCATCAATGGTTATGAAGGCGGCCAGATGCCGCTTTATCAGCGTCTACCAAAGCGTGGCTTCAACAAGCCGAACCGGAAGGAATTCGCTGTAATCAACTTGGGCCTGATCCAGAAATTTGTCGACGCTGGCAAACTGGACGTCAAATCAGCAATTACCGAAGACGTTTTGGTTGCGTCCGGGCTCGTACGCCGCAAACTGGACGGTGTCCGGGTTCTGGCAAAGGGTGAAATCAACGCGAAGGTGAACCTGGAAGTGACCGGAGCTTCGAAATCTGCCGTTGAGGCAGTTGAAAAAGCGGGCGGTTCACTGAAAGTCACAAAAGCTGCTGCGGCAGAGTAAGCGCTTGTGAGTGGCGTCCGGGCCGCTTACATAGACTTCAGAGTTTTCCAAGACGCCGCCCGAGCCGGAAAACGGTTCCGGGCGGCGTTTACATAAGAGAGACCGATTTATGGTATCAGCAGCAGAACAAATGGCAGCCAACGCGAGCTGGTCTGCCCTTGGCAAAGCCACCGATCTGCGCAACCGCATCCTGTTCACGCTGGGATTGTTGATTGTCTACCGCCTTGGCACCTTCATTCCGGTACCTGGCATTGACGGGCAAGCTTTGCGCGAATTCATGGAGCAGGCGGGGCAGGGCATCGGCGGCATGGTTTCGATGTTTACCGGCGGGGCGCTTGGGCGGATGGGTATCTTTGCCCTTGGTATTATGCCCTACATTTCGGCTTCGATCATCGTTCAACTGCTGACTTCTATGGTTCCGGCCCTCGAACAACTCAAGAAAGAGGGCGAGCAAGGGCGCAAGAAAATCAACCAATACACGCGTTTTGGCACCGTAGCGTTGGCTACGGTCCAAGCCTACGGTTTGGCTGTCTCGCTGGAATCCGGCGATCTGGCCACCGATCCTGGGCTGTATTTCCGTTTCTCTACGATGATCACACTGGTCGGCGGCACAATGTTCCTGATGTGGTTGGGTGAGCAGATCACGGCGCGCGGTATAGGTAATGGTATCTCTCTGATCATCTTCGTTGGAATCATTGCAGAAGTTCCGGCGGCATTGGCGCAATTTTTTGCCAGCGGTCGCAGCGGCGCGATCAGTCCGGCGGTAATCGTCGGCGTAATAATCATGGTAATCGCCGTGATTACATTCGTTGTGTTCATGGAACGGGCGCTGCGCAAAATTCACATCCAGTACCCCCGTCGCCAGGCAGGTATGAAAGTGTACGAGGGCGGCTCGAGCCACCTTCCGGTCAAAGTAAACCCTGCAGGTGTAATCCCGGCGATCTTTGCAAGTTCATTGCTTCTTTTGCCGGTGACTATCTCAACCTTCTCATCCGGCGCCACGAATGGGCCGTTCATGTCGTGGCTGTTGGCTAACTTTGGTCCGGGTCAACCGCTGTATCTGTTGTTCTTTGCGACGATGATAGTCTTCTTTGCCTATTTCTACACGTTCAACGTGTCATTCAAGCCGGACGATGTGGCTGATAACCTGAAAAAGCAGAATGGATTTGTTCCCGGTATTCGCCCAGGAAAGAAAACTTCGGAATATCTTGAATATGTGGTCAACCGCGTTCTGGTTCTGGGTTCGGCCTATCTGGCGGCGGTGTGTCTTCTACCGGAAATTCTGCGAGGTCAGTTTGCCATTCCGTTCTATTTCGGCGGCACGTCGGTTCTGATCATTGTCTCTGTGACTATGGACACGATCCAACAGGTGCAGAGCCATTTGCTGGCGCATCAATACGAAGGTCTTATAGAAAAGTCCCAGCTGCGCGGTAAAAGCAAAAGACGCGGCAGAAAGGGACCCGCTCGGCGATGAATATCATTCTGTTGGGCCCGCCGGGCGCGGGCAAAGGCACGCAGGCGCGGCATCTGGTTGAAACGCGCGGTATGGTACAGCTAAGCACGGGCGACATGCTTCGCGAAGCAAAAGACAGCGGCACAGAGATGGGCAACCGCGTGGCGGAGGTAATGGCCAAAGGAGAATTGGTCACTGATGAAATCGTCATTGGGCTTATTCGTGAAAAGCTGGATCAGGGCGCGTCGGGCGGATTTATCTTCGATGGATTTCCCAGGACACTGGCGCAAGCAGATGCATTGGGTGAATTGCTCGAAAGTACTGGCAACAGTCTGGGTGCCGTAATCGAAATGGAAGTCGACGACGCTGCATTGGTTGAGCGTATCACGGCGCGATCCACCTGTGGCGGTTGCGGTGAGGTCTACAACGACAAAACCAAACCCATCCCGGCCGACGGACGTTGCACGAATTGCGGTAAGGAAAACGACTTCAAACGTCGTGCTGACGATAACGAGCAGAGCCTAAAGACGCGGCTTATGGAATACTACAAGAAAACCTCACCGCTGATTGGATATTATTATGCCAAAGGTCAGCTCTCCAGGGTCGATGGTCTGGGTGAGATCGCGCAAGTTCAAGATGCAATTGCAGGGGTTCTGGACGCCTAGTGTATCTATGGTTGGAAAATGGGCTTGACGACGCGATCAAAAGCCCATATCGACCCACATCCCTTAGGGAATCATCGTCGCGTGCGGGATTCGTCTGGCGCGCCTCTACTACCTCGTACAAATGCTGGACTCTCTGGCCTCACTGCCAAGGTCAAGTGTTGTGAAAAAAGGTTCTGGAGTTACGGAACCGCAACAAAAGGAAAGTGACACGTGGCACGTATTGCCGGCGTAAACATCCCGACTGCCAAGCGGGTACCTATCGCCCTCACATATATCACCGGTATCGGCAACACCTCGGCTAACGCAATATGCGAAGCCGTCGGTATCGACACGGCTCGCCGTGTCAACGAACTCTCGGACGCCGAAGTTTTGGCCATCCGTGAACATATCGACGCTAACTACACTGTTGAAGGTGACTTGCGTCGAGAAGTTCAAATGAACGTCAAACGCCTGATGGATCTGGGCTGCTATCGCGGTCTGCGTCATCGCCGTAACCTGCCGGTTCGCGGTCAGCGTACCCACACCAACGCCCGTACCCGCAAAGGCCCCGCAAAGGCCATCGCTGGTAAGAAGAAATAAGGGAGGGTCTGATAGATGGCACGTGATAAGACACGCGTAAAGCGTAAAGAGCGTAAGAACATCGCATCGGGCGTTGCCCATGTGAACTCGACGTTCAACAACACCAAGATCCTGATTTCGGACGTACAGGGCAACGCCATTTCGTGGTCGTCTGCCGGCACAATGGGGTTCAAGGGTTCGCGAAAGTCGACACCTTATGCTGCCCAGATGGCTGCAGAAGATGCAGGGAAAAAGGCGCAGGAACACGGCGTCAAGACGCTGGAAGTCGAAGTGCAGGGGCCTGGCTCTGGTCGGGAATCTGCGTTGCGTGCGTTGGCTGCAGTGGGCTTCAACATCACGTCGATCCGCGACGTGACCCCAATCGCTCACAACGGTTGTCGCCCGCCAAAGCGTCGCCGCGTCTAAGTGATTTTGAACAGAGCTGGGGCTGTGTTTTTGCACGGCCCCAGCACGTCATTTTAAACCTCGGGCGTCTGCACCTTGTTGGTCATGGGGCGCGGACAGGAATGGAGGGATTACATGATCCATAAGAATTGGGCAGAATTGATCAAACCGACCCAGCTTGACGGTAAACCGGGTAATGATCCTGCGCGTCAGGCGACTCTGGTTGCCGAGCCGTTGGAGCGTGGATTTGGTCTGACTTTGGGCAACGCACTGCGTCGTGTATTGATGAGCTCGCTACAGGGTGCCGCTATCACAAGTGTCCAGATCGACAACGTTTTGCACGAGTTTTCGTCGGTTGCGGGTGTGCGTGAAGACGTCACCGACATCATCCTGAACCTAAAAGGCGTGTCCCTACGTATGGAAGTCGAAGGTCCCAAGCGCCTGTCGATCAATGCTAAAGGCCCTGCCGTTGTCACTGCTGGCGACATCAGCGAGAGCGCTGGAATCGAGGTTTTGAACCGCGATCACGTCATCTGCCACTTGGATGATGGTGCGGACCTGTTCATGGAGCTGACTGTCAACACTGGCAAGGGTTACGTCTCAGCCGAAAAGAACAAACCCGAGGATGCTCCCATCGGTCTTATCCCGATCGATGCGATCTACTCTCCGGTCAAAAAGGTTGCCTATGATGTTCAGCCTACCCGCGAAGGGCAGGTTCTGGACTATGACAAGTTGACCCTGAAGATCGATACCGATGGATCGATCACTCCAGAAGATGCTTTGGCCTTTGCCGCGCGTATTTTGCAAGACCAATTGTCGATATTTGTCAACTTTGACGAACCAGAGGCAGCCGGTCGCCAAGATGAAGATGATGGTCTGGAATTTAACCCGCTGCTGCTGAAGAAAGTGGACGAACTTGAACTGTCGGTCCGTTCGGCGAACTGTCTGAAGAACGACAACATCGTGTACATCGGCGATTTGATCCAGAAGACCGAAGCCGAGATGCTGCGCACTCCGAACTTCGGCCGCAAATCGCTAAACGAGATCAAGGAAGTGCTTTCCGGTATGGGTTTGCACCTCGGTATGGATGTCGAAGACTGGCCGCCCGACAACATCGAGGATCTGGCCAAGAAATTCGAAGACGCGTTTTAAGCGCGTCTTCGCCTATGCCCGGGTTGCCGGGGACGTTCTGGGCACTTCCGCCCCAAGGAGAGCCGGTGACACGCATCGCCGGCCAGACAAAGCAAAATTGAAAGAAGGAACTAAAAAATGCGTCACGCACGTGGTTATCGCCGCCTGAATCGTACTCACGAGCACCGAAAAGCTCTGTTTGCGAACATGGCCGGTTCTCTCATCGAACATGAGCAGATCAAGACGACTCTTCCCAAAGCTAAGGAATTGCGCCCGATCGTTGAAAAACTGATCACCCTTGGCAAACGCGGCGACTTGCATGCCCGTCGGCAGGCAGCGTCGCAGCTGAAGGAAGATAAGGACGTTGCAAAGCTGTTCGAAGTTCTTGGTCCTCGTTACGCCGAGCGTCAGGGCGGCTATGTCCGCATCCTGAAGGCTGGTTTCCGCTATGGCGATATGGCCCCAATGGCGATCATCGAGTTCGTTGATCGTGATCTGGACGCCAAGGGTGCTGCTGACAAAGCACGCGTCGCTGCGGAAGAGGCGGCTGACGAAGAGTAATAGAACCTGGCACGATCAGAAGGCCCCTGCGTTTTAATCGCGGGGTCTTTTTGTTTTTTCAGGTGCCTAAGGCTTACTGTCGTCCTGTTGCCAGAATCGAGAATTTGAGTGATCCTTCAAGAAATTGAGGGATCGCAATATGTTCAGATGTTTAATAATTGCGCTCAGTATCGGCGCATCTAGTGCCCTTTATGCGCAAGAAGAATCCGACAACGTTGAAGCAGCGCCATCTGATCTTTTGACAGATGCCGAACTGCAAACTTTAGTCGCCCCGGTGGCTCTTTACCCCGACACGTTGCTAATACAGATCTTTGTCGCCGCCACGCAGCCATTGGAGATTGTCAAGGCCGAGCGCTATTTGCTTGATAACGCTGATCGTGACCCTGCAGAACTGGAACCTGAAATAGAAGCGATGGGATGGGATCCTTCTGTAGCTGTCTTAGCGACAGCTTTTCCCGAAGTCGTTGGACAAATGGCAACGCATATTGATTGGACCGAAACGGTAGGTACCGCCATGCTGGCCCAGTCAGATGACGTGTTGGACGCAGTTCAGGTGATGCGGGATCAGGCAATCGACAGCGGTGCATTGGTTTCAGGGCCTGAGCAAACCGTCGAAGTGGCCGAAGATGAAACAGTCGTAATCACACCCACAAACACCGAAACGGTCTATGTGCCCCAATACAACCCAGAGACCGTCTACACAGGGCCTTCGGCTGGAGATGTACTGGGCGCGACTTTGCTGACCTTCGGCACCGTGGCGTTGATTGATGAGATTTTTGACGATGACGACGATTGGTATGATTATTGGGGATGCCGAAATTGCGGGGGGTGGGACGGTGGTCCTATCTACAGAAACCCAGACATCGACATAGACGTCGATGGAAACGTCAACATCGGTAATGACATAGACTTGGGCGACCGAACAAAGAATGGGTGGCAACCCGATCCGGATCGTCAACAACAGGCGCGCAACAAGATCGCGGATCATAAAAGACCCGAAGGCGGTCGTAGCGATCTGCCAGTCAACCGCCCTGAGGGGCGCACAGATGAGTTGCGTGCCAAATTGAGCCGAGAATCCGGAGCCGCAGATATCAGCAGAGATGGAGCCGCGCGAGACCGGGCGGCGGCAGCTGCGGTTGGAGCAGGCGCTGGTGCGGTGGCAGGTGGTGCGCTTGCCAATCGGGCAGATGGAAACGGTAACCTGCCGCAGGTTAATCGAGGCAATGTTGACCGCGATAAGGCTGTGGCCAAACAACAAGCTATTGATCGCACCAAACAACGGCCAGATGCCGGGAAAAAGAATGTGGCGCAAAGACCAAAGACCGCTCAGAAACCGCCAGTAAAGAAAGCGGCGGCGCCGCAACGTAAACCTTCGGCATCCAAGGGGCAGGCGATGAAGAAAAAAGCGTCGGGTAGCAGAACACATAGTGCGTCCAAACGTGGGCACGCGGCCAAAGGAAAGCGGAGACGGTAAGATGCGTAAGTCGTTTTTTTCTATTTTGCTCCTTGTCGCCGCCGCTGGCCCGGCGCTGTCGGATGGAGCTCGGTTTGATACCCCGCAGACAGCTCTGGACGCATTTGTCGAAGCGTTGAGGGCGAGCGATCAAGAAAAACTTCTGGAGATTTTTGGGTCCGAAGCTGAAGAATTGATTGGCACGGGTGAACCTGTGGAAGAGCGGGAAACAAGGCAGGAAGTGCTTGAAATGTACGCCGAAGGGTACCGCTTTCAGCCCGAGGGTGAAGGGGTAGTTCTTCTGCTGGGTGAAGACAGTTGGCCCTTCCCGATCCCAATTTCAAGAGTTGAAAACAGATGGCAATTCGATCTCGAAGCCGGGGTCGAAGAACTGTCCGCCCGTGAGATCGGTTTGAACGAACTCGAGGTTATCGACTTGCTTGAGGCTTATGTCGATCTTCAGGCTGCGTTCCGGTTGGTCGATCATAACGGTGATGGAGTTATGGAGTTTGCACGAACTATCATCGCCGATCCAGGGGAAAGAAACGGGCTGTTCTGGCCTGAGGAAGATAGTTTCGTGGGAGCAGCACTGGCCCGTGCTGCGGCCTCAGGGTGGAGCGATGGCGAGGCCGACTATGAAGCTGAACCCTTCCTTGGTTACTATTATACAATCTTGCAAGGTCAGGGACCAAACGCTCCTGGTGGGGCTTATTCCTATTACGTCGGCGACTTGTTTTTGGCTGGGCACGCACTGCTGGCGGTCCCGTCTGAATATGGTGAAACGGGTGTCCACTCGTTCCTGGTTGGTGAAAACGGGGTCGTTTACGAGGCCGACTTCGGCCCGGATACGCTTAACTTAACAGCTGAAATTTCGACCTATGATCCGGGCCCAGATTGGTCACCGGTTGAATAAGCTGAAATTCAGAAACGTAAGAGACCTTTGTCAGCTGCTTGCAACATCATAGGTTGTGCTGGACTAAAATCGGTTGTGTGAATTCAGTTGTTGAGGCCAGCGTCGCTGTCATGAACCGCGGCTTCCGGTGCGCGCCCATCGGTTGTCCTCGCTTGCATTAATGGCCTGTGGAGCGCATATCCACCTGAACAATATCGGTTGAGGTATCCATGTTTCGCGCGACACTTATTGTTTTGTCATTGGCATGCGCCACTATGGCCACGGCAGAAACCCGAGTACCGCAGACGCAGTCCGAAATTTCCTTGGGTTTCGCGCCTGTCGTCAAGCAAGCAGCACCAGCCGTTGTCAATATCTACGCAAAAATCGTGCGGAAGGGTGGTGCAAACCCTTTCTTTTTAGACCCGTTCTTTCAAGAGTTTTTTGGCCGTGATTTTGGCGCCCCAAGGCCTCGTGTTCAAAATTCGCTGGGTTCTGGAGTAATTTTGACCGAAGACGGATTTGTCGTTTCGAACTATCATGTCGTCGGATCTGCCACGGAAATCCGCGTGGTCACCACGGACAGGCGCGAGTTTTCGGCTAAAGTGGTGCTGGGAGACGAAGAAAGCGACATCGCCATCTTGAGATTGGAGCAAGCTGATAGCCTTCCTTACCTAATAATGCGCGACTCGGATCATGTGGAAGTGGGCGAGTTGGCGTTGGCAATTGGCAATCCATTCGGGGTGGGGCAGACGGTTTCCTCAGGCATTATCTCTGGTTTGGCACGGACAGGAACCGCAACCGGTAACGCGCGCGGCTATTTCATTCAGACCGACGCTGCAATTAACCCCGGCAACTCCGGTGGTGCTTTGATCGATGTGAATGGGAAACTGATCGGAATTAATACCTCGATCCTAACGCGGTCCGGTGGTTCGAATGGTATTGGTTTTGCCATACCTGCCAATCTGGTTGCTGAATTTCTGAAACAGGCACGTGCTGGCAATTCGAACTTTGTCAGCCCGTGGGCTGGTATGGCCGGGCAACACATGAGCGCAGATATCGCCGAGTCGCTGGGCATTACTATCCCACAAGGCGTGGTCATATCCGATTTACACATTCTCAGCCCACTGGCTGACGCAGGGTTGCGTGTAGGTGATGTGGTGACCCATGTCGATGGGGATGAGGTCAACTCCCCCGCTGAAATGAAATTCCGCATGTCTGTATCGGGTGTTGGTGGAACATCCATCTTAACGCGACTAAGGGACGGCGTGAGCGGAGAAGTTGAAGTAGACCTGATTGAGGCTCCGGACAAGCCAGCGGCAGAAGAAATCTCTCTTGACGACAAAACTGTATTGCCCGGTTTAAAAGTTGCCCGAGTAAATCCCGTTATGATTACGAGCCTTGGATTGGCTCTTTCGCAGACAGGCGTGGTCGTCGTAGATCCCGGCCCTTACGGTGGTCGTGCTGGCTTGCGGGTCGGCGACGTTCTGAATGCTATCAATGGCGCAGAAATGGAGCGCCCAGGCGACGTTGTTAGCGCTTTGACCGATCCTGGGCGCAGATTGAACATGAGTATTCAACGTGGCGGGCGTTCTTTATCCCTTCGGTTTCGGTTGTGATCTGTGACTGATTTATTCGACACAGGAAAGTCCGAACCTGCCGAAGAACCGCATAGACCGCTGGCCGACAGGTTGCGGCCAAAATCGCTGAGCGATGTGATCGGGCAGGAACAAGTGCTTGGACCAGAAGCACCGTTGGGCGTCATGTTGGCTGCGGGTAGTTTGTCCAGCCTAATATTCTGGGGACCTCCGGGTGTCGGAAAGACCACGATCGCGCGACTTCTTGCGCAGGAAACCGATCTGCACTTTGTTCAGATCAGTGCGATTTTTACAGGGGTGCCAGACCTGAAAAAGGTTTTCGAGGCTGCGAAAATCCGCCGGCAAAACGGTCAAGGCACATTGTTGTTCGTCGACGAAATACATCGTTTCAACAAGGCGCAGCAGGATGGGTTTCTGCCACATATGGAAGATGGCACGATCTTGTTGGTTGGGGCCACGACTGAAAACCCGTCGTTTGAGTTAAACGCCGCGGTGCTGAGCAGAGCGCAAGTTTTGGTTCTGGAACGCTTGAGTCTTGCGGATTTGGAACGTTTGACGCAACGGGCAGAAAAAGAACTTGGACGCGCATTGCCGCTGAACCCGGCTGCGCGAGATGCGCTGCAAGAGATGGCAGATGGCGACGGGCGCGCGTTGCTAAATCTGATCGAACAGATCGCGGCGTGGTCAGTTGATAGGCCTCTGGATCCGGATGCCCTGTCGACGCGCTTGATGCGAAGGGCTGCCAAATATGACAAGTCTGGAGACGAACATTACAATCTGATCTCGGCGCTGCATAAATCGGTCCGAGGGTCCGACCCCGATGCGGCCCTTTATTGGTTAGCCCGAATGCTGAACGGTGGCGAAGACCCCAGATACCTTGCGCGTCGGATCACCCGGATGGCGGTTGAAGATATTGGTCTTGCCGACCCACAAGCCCAGGCAATTTGCCTTCAATCCTGGGAGACATACGAAAGATTGGGTTCTCCTGAGGGTGAATTGGCTTTGGCGCAAGCACTCATCTATCTGGCTTTGGCGCCGAAATCGAACGGGGCCTATATGGGCTATAAGGCGGCGACGCGGCTTGCAAAGCAGTCGGGCAGTGAACCTCCGCCAAAGCATATATTGAACGCGCCAACGTCCCTAATGAAAGATCAGGGTTATGGGGAAGGGTACGCTTACGATCACGATGCCGAAGACGGATTTTCCGGTCAGAACTACTTTCCCGACGATATGAAACGCCCGGTCCTGTATCAGCCTGTAGAACGCGGTTTTGAGCGCGAGTTAAAGAAGCGTCTGGAGTATTTCGGTAAGTTGCGAGCGCAGCGGAACTCTGATCAAGGCTGACTTGACTCTTTGAACGATGCAGGCGAGAGACGCGCGTGTTTCCGTGCGGGATATTATAGATTCAATTCGAACGCGTTTGCCGTTTGAAATAAGGGACAATGGCATGACTGGCGTGCAAATCGTCACTGTTGCAGAAGGAGACAGCGACCAGCGGTTGGATCGTTGGCTGCGTCGATTGTTTCCGCATGTCGGCCAAGGTCGTATTGAAAAAATGTGCCGCAAGGGTGAATTGCGCGTCGACGGAGGCAGGGTTAAGGCTTCGACCCGATTGGAAACGGGTCAAGTTGTTCGTATCCCACCGTTGCCTGATGCAGATCACAAACCGACGGAAACCAAAAAAAGAATTTCTGAGTCTGATGCCAAGATGATCCAATCCTGCGTGATCTACCGAGACGATCACGTTCTTGCGCTAAATAAGCCTCACGGGTTGCCGGTGCAGGGCGGTAGCGGACAAACGCGCCATGTCGATGGCCTTTCCGAAGCGTTGAGATTCGGTTTTGAAGAAAACCCACGCCTGGTACATCGGCTGGATAAAGACACTTCGGGTGTTTTGCTGATGGCGCGTACGCGAGAGGCGGCCAAAGGGCTGACGGCCGCGTTCCGCCACCGCAATACTCGTAAGATTTACTGGGCGCTAGTTGCGGGGGTCCCAACACCATATCTGGGTGAGATCAAGACTGGGCTGGTTAAAGCTCCAGGTCACGGTAAGCAAGGTGAAGGCGAAAAGATGATCGCCGTTCACTTAAATGAAATTGACACCACCTCGGGTGCCAAGCGCGCACATACGCTTTATGCCACTCTTTACCGCGTTGCGGGTCGTGCGGCTTGGGTCGCATTGGAACCTGTAACAGGCCGCACGCATCAATTGCGGGCACACATGGCAGCTATTGGCCATCCAATAATCGGTGACGGGAAATACGGAGGATCGGGCCAGGAGAACCTAGGCGATGGTTGGGGTGCGCAACTGGGTGGAATTATCAGCCGAAAACTGCACCTCCATGCGCGGACTCTGTCCTTTGAACACCCGGTGTCACACAAGCCAATAACCATCTCGGCCCTTCTGCCGGATCATATGAAAAGCAGTTGGGACACACTTGGCTGGACCGAAGATCTAGCGGCGGACGACCCGTTTGAGGAGTTGCAATGACCGCTCCGTTGCGGTTGGTGCTGTTTGACGTCGATGGCACCCTGGTCGATAGCCAAGGCAGCATCGTTTCCGCCATGACAGCAAGTTTCGAGGCGCTTTCATTGAACGCCCCGCCTCGCTCCGAGACGCTGTCGATTGTGGGCTTGTCATTGCCGCAGGCAATAAGCCAGTTGGCGCCGGAACATTCCCTAAAGGTACAGGAACGTCTGGTTGAAGGATACAAACAAGCCTATCATGCGAACAGGTTGGAGAAGGGTGCAGCCAATTCACCGCTTTATCCAGGAGCACGCAAGGTTATTGAGACGTTGCATTCAGTGCCGGAAATCCTGCTGGGCGTTGCAACCGGAAAGTCGCAGCGTGGATTGGACGCTTTATTGGAAGCACATGATCTTGAACGGTTTTTCGTGACCCGTCAGGTTGCCGATCATCATCCGTCGAAACCACACCCTTCGATGATAAATACAGCGCTGGCAGAAACAGGAGTCGCTGCGGAAAACGCCTCAATGATTGGCGATACCAGTTTTGACATGGAAATGGCGTCTGCTGCTGGGGTGGCTGGCATCGGCGTCAGTTGGGGGTATCACCATCGGTCATCGCTTACAGCAGCAGTTTCTGTGATCGACAGTTTTGACCTTTTGCCGAGTGTGCTGGCCGAGATTTGGGAATAAATGGCATGAGCGATTGGAAACCGAAACGTTTCTGGACCGATAGTGTCGTTGTCCAGACAGAAGACGGGTTCACCGTTGAGCTTGATGGTCGGCGTGTCAGAACCCCGGCAAAGGAAGGGCTAATACTGCCCACGAGTGCTATGGCGCAAGCCGTTGCCGAAGAATGGGATGCGCAAGAAAAGGTCGTGGATCCAAACACGATGCCTTTTACCCGTTCTGCCAATGCAGCAATCGATAAGGTGCGTATTCAACATGCCGAAGTAGCGGACATGCTTGCCGATTATGGTGATTCGGACTTGCTCTGTTATCGCGCCACGCATCCAGAGGCGCTGCAAATGCGCCAAGCTGAACAATGGGACCCAGCGTTGGACTGGGCGGCCGATACCTTGGGTGCTCGCCTGTATCCGGTAGTTGGCGTATTGCATCAGCCCCAACCTACTGAAGCTGTTGAAACCTTACGGAAGAAAGTCCATGCGCTGGATGCCTTCAAACTGGCGGCTTTTCACGATCTTGTCAGTCTATCGGGGTCATTGATCCTGGGGTTTGCGGCGGCACACGGCTGGCGCGAGGCATCGGAAATCTGGACAATTTCCCGGTTGGACGAGCTTTGGCAGATAGAACAATGGGGTCATGATGATGAGGCAGACGCGGTATCGGAAACAAAAAGGGCCGCCTTTTTGCACGCCAAACGCTTCTTTGATCTATCTTTTTGATCCTTGTTGCGCGTTTTTAGTGCGTGACAACAAAAACCTGTGCCTCTGACTCATCGATTTACTTGATCCTGCCCTTGACGTTTGTCAATGAATGCGCCCAAACTCAGGCCACTAAAGGGGAGACACCTTTTGGATAACCTTTCCGGCATGAAAATGTCGGATCGAACTGTCCCTAAAAAGGGACGGAAAATCAGGAAGAGGTAAAAATGAAAAAATCCGTAATCTTGGGCGCGGCAACGATTGCCGGTCTGGCTGCCGGTGCAGCTGCGGCGGGTACCGTGGACGATGTCAAAGCGCGCGGCAAGCTGAACTGCGGCGTTACAACTGGTCTGGTCGGCTTTGCGGCACCAGACGCAAATGGCGAGTGGAAAGGCTTTGACGTTTCGCTTTGTCGCGCAGTTGCTGCTGCTGTTCTGGGCGATGCCAGCGCTGTGGAATTCGTTCCAACCACCGGTAAAACACGCTTTACCGCGCTGGCTTCGGGCGAAATCGATATGCTGGCCCGTAACACCACGTGGACATTCAGCCGCGACGTCGATCTGAAATTCGAATTCACCGGCGTTAACTATTATGACGGTCAGGGCTTCATGGTTCCCAAGGCACTGGGCGTCAGCTCGGCTAAGGAACTGGATGGCGCAACCGTCTGCATCCAGACCGGCACCACCACCGAGCTGAATCTGGCGGACTTCTTCCGCTCGAACAACATCAGCTACGAGCCGGTTCCAATCGAAACAAACGCAGAAGCGCAGCAACAGTATCTGGCTGGTGCATGTGACGTTTACACCACTGATGCTTCGGGCCTGGCGGCGACTCGCGCTACGTTCGAAAACCCTGGTGATCACGTACTGCTGCCCGAAATCATCTCGAAAGAGCCTCTGGGCCCGCTGGTCCGTCACGGCGACCACGAGTGGGGCGACGTTGTACGTTGGACACTGAACGCGTTGATCTCGGCTGAAGAGCTGGGTGTTACCTCGGCAAATATTGACGAGATGGCAGCTGGAACCAACAATCCAGAAGTCAACCGTCTGCTGGGTACCGAAGGCACCTTGGGCGAGATGCTTGGACTGGACGCCGACTGGGCTGCAAAAGCCATCAAAGCCGGCGGCAACTATGGTGAAATCTTTGCGACCAATATCGGTGAGGAAACGCCGATTGGTCTGGCACGCGGCCTGAACGCGCAGTGGACCGAAGGTGGCCTGCTGTACTCACCGCCGTTCCGTTAAGACACCAATTGGAAAGGGCGCAGGGCAACCTGCGCCCTTTTCGTAACTAAAAGCTGCGGACAAATACAGAGTGGGGTCAACCCCGCCAAGACAGAAGAATCCGCAAGCCACGGGGACTCCATAATATGTCGACCATGACAGACCCGCCGAAAGCTGATTTTCGGTTGTCGATGCTCATAAACGATACCCGCTATCGCTCGTTAACATTTCAGGTGATCGCGGCCATCGTTATTGCGCTTAGTATCTGGTATCTTGGCAACAACCTTATCCAGAACCTGAGGGCCGCGGGCCTTAACATTTCCTATTCGTTCCTGGGGGATCCCTCCGGGTACGATATCAACCAGCGTTTGATAGAATATGATAGCCAGTCTTCGCACGGACGTGCGGCTGTTGTGGGTATCCTAAATACACTGCTGGTAGCCTTTCTAGCCTGTATTACAGCAACGATTTTCGGCGTGGTCGCCGGTGTTCTGAGGCTGTCGAATAACTGGCTTGTTTCAAAACTGATGGCGATTTACGTCGAGATTTTCCGAAATATTCCGGTTCTGATCTGGATCATCATCATTTTCACGATCATGACGGCGGTGCTGCCGGGGCCTCGCGCCTTTCGGGGCGAAAACCCGACCTCCAGCATGCTGTTTGACCTGTTTGCTTTCACCAACCGTGGTGTTTATGTTCCCCGGCCTGAATTTGCCAATGGCCTATTCGGCGCGACTATATTGAACTGGCTATTGGTTCTGGCAGTGTTGGTTGGGTCGTGGTTTGCGACCCGTGAAATCGACAGGCGCGCTACAAAAACGCAAGAAGAAACGGGTGAACGGCCAAAGACTATGATCTTGAATCTGGCTGTTTGGCTGGTCCCATTTGCCATCCTGATGTTCCTAATGGGACTCACGTGGGACGTTCCCGCGCTGAAAGGCTTTAATTTCAGCGGTGGTATTAAGGTAGGCGGTCCGCTTATCGCGCTTTGGTTTGCTCTTTCGATTTATACTGGCGCGTTTATCGCGGAAAACGTCCGTGCTGGCATCCAAGCGATCTCGAAAGGTCAGACAGAGGCAGCGGCTGCTTTGGGGCTGCGTCCTGGGCGCGTCATGAATCTTGTGATCCTGCCACAGGCGTTGCGGGTTATCATTCCGCCGCTGATATCTCAGTACCTCAACATCACCAAGAACTCGTCGCTGGCGATTGCTGTTGGCTATGCCGACATCACTGCGACCTTAGGCGGTATCACGCTGAACCAGACGGGTCGCGCGATTGAGTGTGTATTGCTATTGATGCTCTTCTATCTGACAGCTTCGCTGCTGATCTCGATGGTGATGAACATCTACAACGCATCCGTCAAGTTGAAGGAGCGCTGAGCCATGGCCGATCAAACAACAAACCCGATCGCATTCGTGGCGGAAGGCACAATTCCTCCTTCGCCGCCTCCGGCACGAGAAACCGGAGTGGTCAAGTGGCTACGTGAAAACCTGTTTTCAGGTGTCACGAACACTATCTTGACCGTTCTGTCGTTGATCCTGATTTACCTTCTGCTCAAGAACACGTTGCCGTGGATCTTGAACGGGGTTTGGCAAGCTAACTCGTTGGCTGAGTGTCGAGAAATCCTGGATGGAAAGACAGGCGCATGTTTTGCGGTGCTGACTGAACGTTGGCCACAACTGATCTACGGGTTCAAATATCCCGTTGATGCCTATTGGCGACCAAATCTGGCCTTTATCCTGATGCTGGTAGCCTTTGCGCCGGTTCTATTCTTCGATTTGCCGCGCAAAATGCTGGTGTTCACGGCGCTCTACCCGTTCTTGGCCTTCTGGCTGATCTGGGGTGGCACCATTTTGGTTCCACTCGTGGCTCTGCTGGGCTGTGTTGCCGGTGGTGCTGTGTTCCAGAAGTTTGGCAAGAACAGTTTCGCCGCAGGTTTCTTTGGAGCAATCGTTGTCGCGCTGGTCGTCTGGAATGTTGGCGGCGCGCTAATCCCCGAAGGAGCCTCCGAGAACGCGTGGCTGACGGCTGTTCCCAGCCGTGACCTGGGCGGCTTCATGCTGAACATGATGCTTGGCGTTACCTGTGTGTCGCTGTCCATTCCACTGGGCATTGCCCTGGCTCTTGGGCGTCAATCAGACATGCCATTAATCAAATGGGTAAGTGTCATTTTCATCGAGTTCATCCGTGGCGTGCCGCTAATCACGCTGCTATTCGTGGCGTCGGTGATGCTGGCTTATTTCTTCCCGCCGGAAAGCACAGTTGATCTGTTCTTGCGTGTGGTGATTATGATCACCATGTTTTCGGCAGCCTATATCGCTGAGGTCATTCGAGGCGGTCTGGCCGCCCTACCGCGCGGGCAGTACGAAGCAGCAGACAGTCTGGGCCTTGATTACCCGCAGGCAATGCGGCTGATCATTCTGCCTCAGGCGCTGAAAATCTCGATCCCTGGTATCGTGAACGTGGCTGTTGGCCTGTTTAAGGACACCACACTGGTTTCGGTCATCTCGATGTTCGACCTGGTGGGCATGATCCGGGGCCCAATTCTGGCGTCTACCGAGTGGAACGGCGTCTATTGGGAGTTACTGGGTTTTGCCGCGCTTCTGTTCTTTGTCGTCTGCTACGGCATTTCTCAATATTCACAGTGGCTCGAGCGTCGCCTTGCCACCGATCATCGTTAAGGAGTTCAACGCATGTCTGAACTTGCAATTGACCGCGAAATCGACCGCTCCAAAATGCAGGTGAGCGACGAGGTCGCCATCGAAATCAACGCAATGAACAAGTGGTACGGATCGTTCCACGTGCTTCGGGACATCAATCTAACCGTCAATCAGGGCGAGCGGATCGTAATCGCGGGGCCTTCGGGTTCCGGTAAGTCTACTCTGATCCGCTGTCTGAACGCGCTGGAAGAACACCAGCAGGGTAAGATCGTTGTCGACGGGATCGAATTGTCGAACGACCTGAAGAACATCGACAAGATCCGGTCCGAGGTGGGGATGGTGTTCCAACACTTCAACCTTTTCCCGCACCTTACCATTCTGGAGAACTGCACACTTGCGCCAATCTGGGTAAGAAAAACGCCCAAGAGGGAAGCTGAAGAGCGCGCGATGCACTTCCTGGAAAAGGTTAAGATTCCTGAGCAAGCTGACAAGTATCCGGGTCAGTTGTCCGGTGGTCAGCAGCAGCGCGTTGCTATCGCACGCAGCCTTTGCATGATGCCCCGGATCATGCTGTTCGATGAACCTACCTCGGCGCTTGACCCGGAAATGATCAAAGAGGTGCTCGACACCATGATCGAACTTGCCGAAGAAGGCATGACCATGTTGTGCGTGACGCACGAGATGGGGTTCGCTCGTCAGGTCGCAAACCGCGTTATTTTTATGGATGCCGGGCAGATCGTGGAGCAGAACGAGCCAGAAGAGTTCTTCAATAATCCACAGAGTGAACGGACCAAGCTGTTCCTCAGCCAAATTCTCGGCCACTAAATCATGTGAAATACCCAAAAGAGGCGGGGTTCAGCCCCGCCTTTTGTGTTCCAGCAATTCTCGTGGAATAGCAAAACCAAGAACTTTGCCACTGCCCCATCGAACACGCGACCAATCTTGAATGTCGAACTGAATTATTGAAGTGGCGCAGGTTGGGTAGTCCAAGAACCGTGGGTGCGGCGGAGCTTTTTGCACGATCAAACTGGCGAACTCTGCGATCCCTGGGTTGTGTCCAAGCATTAGCACAGTTTCTCCACTTGCCGCTGCAAGACAAGCCAGCATGTCTTCAGGCTCAGCCAGATATAGATCGCGCGTAAAGTTGACGTTGGATGCCGACAGCCCAATCCTGTCCCATGTTTCACGCGTCCGGGTCGAGGACGAGCTCAGAACTTCATCCGGTAGCCAATTATTGTCGCGCAACCATTCGCCAATCGCCGCTGCGGAATTGCGACCTCTTTTATTTAGCGGTCGGTCATGGTCGCTCAACGCTGGGGTGTCCCAGCTGGATTTCGCGTGGCGTGTCAGGATCAAAGTGCGGGTCATGATGGATGAAATGCTCGCATGTGGTGCGCGGATTGCTCTGCTTTCCTTTTTGACCCAGCACTCAATGGACATGCAAGGCGGGCAAGGCAACCGCCAGACATGCAGGTTTGTCCGGCATCGGTATTTAGATAATCATGGCATGCATCGACGTTGTAAAAACTGTCAGAATTCAACGCACCGACTGGGCACGCAGATGCGCAGGGGGCTGGGCAATCAGTGCAAGGTGAAGTGCTGATCGGCTTGGGTATGGGAAACTCACTGGTAAAATGCAGCGCGCCTCGGAAAGAGATCATCATGCCAACGCTGTCATGTACCAGTGCGCCGACCGGGCTACTGAACGTGCGTCCAGATTTCAGCGCCCAATCAATGAACGGAGCATAGGGCGGTCCGCCAAACGGATAATAGGCGCGCGCACCAAGTTCGTTTGCCAAATCGTTGATCACACGTTTAGACCAACGATCGACCGGATCTGATTGCCCGTCCTTCCACTCCGGAGAAGCCTTCAAAGCTGGCCAAAAAACCTCCCCGGCGCCCAAAAGTATCAATGTACCGCTATCCAAGCGTTTAGTTTCAACTCGCCGTGGGTGTAGCGAACCCATGATGATGAGGTGTGCATCCAGAACGGCTTGTTCTACGCTTGAGAATGGTGCGCCAGACCCCGAAACTTTTAGTTGATCGGCCATGATTGCTGAGCCTTGTCATCGGTTAATCCGGACGGATCAGAGATCCCGCGCCATGTTCAGTGTAAAGTTCCAGCAACACAGCATTTGGCGCGCGTCCATCCAAAATGACCACCGCGCGTACACCGCTGTGAAGCGCATCCAGCGCCGTCTCGGTCTTTGGGATCATACCGCCGGCAATGGTGCCCGCTAGGGTCATCTCACGGATCTGACCCGCTGTGAGCTCTGTGACAACATCGCCTGCGGCATTCTTGACGCCCGATACATCCGTGAGAAGCAAAAGACGGTCCGCTTTTAATGCTGCCGCAATCGCTCCTGCAGCAGTGTCACCGTTTACATTGTAGGTTTCCCCATCTTTGCCAGCGCCCAAGGGGGCGATGACCGGTATCACGTCATGCGTAAATAAATCGTGCAGAATTTCGGGGTTCATCTCTGACGGAGATCCGACAAAGCCTAGCGATGCATCCGTTTGTTCGCAGATCATTAAATTGGCGTCTTTTCCGGATAAGCCAACTGCCATGCCGCCTTGCGAATTGATTGCTTGTACAATTCGCTTGTTGACCAAGCCAGATAGTACCATCTCGACCACTTCGACTGTCGCGGCGTCGGTCACGCGTTTGCCACCGACGAACTCGGACTGGATGTTCAGCCTATCCAGCATTGCATTGATCATGGGTCCGCCGCCGTGGACAACAACGGGATTTACCCCAACCTGTCGCATCAACACGACATCACGGGCAAAGCTTTCCATTGCTTCGTCACTGACCATTGCGTGCCCGCCCAACTTTATAACTACGACGGCTCCGTCATAGCGCTGCAAATAAGGCAATGCGCTGTTTAGCGTGGCTGCAGTTGCGATCCAATCCCGGTTCATGTCTCTTGTCTTCATCGCTTAGGTCCCTCTGGCGTTCCGTGTTAGGGGCTTTGGGTGGCGCTGCCAAGGGCCAAGCTATTCCAGATGCGCGATGATTGAACGAAGCGTTGGTATACCGTCCCCTTTTTCAGATGACGTCATAACAAGTTCAGGAAAAGCGGCGGGGTGTTTGGCAAGCGCTCCTCTGACTTGTTCCAGTACCTTTTCGCGATCCTTCACCTTTACTTTGTCGGCTTTGGTTAGAACGCATTGAAACGTTACCGCGCTGGCGTCCAAAAGCTTCATGATCTCGTCATCAACTGACTTAACACCGTGTCGCGCATCGATTAGGACAAAAGCCCGACGCAGTGTCTGGCGACCGCTCAGATATTGTTTTAGCAGCTTCTGCCATTTTTCCACGACCTTGAGAGGCGCATTTGCATACCCATAGCCCGGAAGGTCTACTAGATAAAGTTCGGGACCTTGCGTGAAAAAGTTGATCTCTTGTGTGCGACCGGGTGTGTTAGAGGCCCGGGCGAGCCCCTTAGTACCTGTCAGCGCATTGATCAGGCTTGATTTTCCAACGTTGGAACGTCCGGCAAAACAAACTTCTATACGGTCTGGGCTGGGCAGTCCGTCCATGGCGACGACGCCCTTGACGAATTCTGAAGGCCCGGCAAAAAACTTGCGTCCAGCTTCCCGCGAAATCGCGTCGGGGTCTTCGGCCAATGGGAACTGCAGCATTTTCACAGAACCTCAACCTTGTCGCCCAGTAGGATTTCGCCGCCTTCCAGCACTTCTGCATTTACGCCGAAATCCTGATGGTTCCAACTGTTTAGTGCGCCCAAAGTGTCAGCATCGCGCTTGCCCGTCTCTGGGTTCGCAGTCGTGGCGAGACATCGGGATATTCGTTCCTTGATCCGAAATACAGCTTGACCGACCCGGACGTCACGTCCGACCCAGTCAAATTCTTCCCATAACGGCAGCCCGTCGAACCATATGTTTCCCCGCCACCGGCAAACCGAAAGTTTTTTCCCCAGTTTTTGTTCGACAGCGCGATGTGAAGCCATATTGCAAAGACTGATAGACGGGAAATCGCTGTCGGTCATTCCTCGGCCAGGTACGCGTATGATATGTGTTGATGCGGCCCGGTCGCTTGGCATTAAGGGTTTGATCCAATCCAGAAAGACTTCCTGCTCTTCGTCCGGGTGGAACGTCAGATCAGGGCGTTTTGGGTGGCTTAGCGTTACTTGATCACCACGCAATCTCGCGGAAATTGCCATCAAGCCGGGTGCTTTCGCGCCGCGGCTGAAATTGGCACAAGGTACCCATTCCGATCCATCTGCTTTAGATGCTTCGTGCGCCACTGCCCAAACGCGATCCCCGGGCAAAGTTTGCCCGGGGGTCACTGTAACGTCAGTTAAGGGTTCTCGCCCATGGCTTTTTATGGGGTGGCGCCACAGACCGGTCACCCGCCCGCTCATTTGTCATCCGTCTTAGGTGTTTTCTTGAAACTGGACTTGATATTGCCGAAAACGTCCGGTTTGTAGCCCTGGCTTCGCATGATCATATACTGTTGTATGAACGTGATTGTGTTGTTCGCAATCCAGTACACGACCAATCCGCTTGCAAAGCTGCCCAGCATGAACATGAATACCCATGGCATCCAAGCAAAGATCATTGCTTGTGTCGGGTCGGTTGGCGCGGGGTTGAGTTTTTGCTGCAACCACATCGAAATACCCAGCAACAGCGGTAAGATACCGAGGAAGATGGTCGCCATCAAAGTGCCGGGTTCTGGTCCCGCCCATGGCAACAGGCCAAAGAAGTTCATGATGGACGTCGGGTCAGGCGCGCTAAGGTCCCGGAACGGACCAAACCACGGAGCCTGCCTGAGTTCGATTGTGACAAAGATAACCTTGTACAAAGAGAAGAAGATCGGGATCTGCATCAAGATGGGCAAACAGCCGGCGGCCGGGTTCACCTTTTCCTTCTTGTACAGCTCCATCATACCTTGCTGCATCTTCTGACGATCATCGCCTGCGGCTTCTTTCAGGGCCTCCATCTGTGGCTGCAGCTCTTTCATCTTGGCCATCGAGACATATGACTTATAGGCCAGCGGAAACAGAATTGCCTTAATGATCAGCGTAAGTCCGATGATTGACCAACCCATGTTGCCAATCAGGACGTTGATATTGTGAAGCAACCAGAAAATCGGCTTTGTCAGGAAAAAGAACCAACCCCAATCAATACTGTCGATGAACTTTTGAACGCCTTGGGCTTGATATTCCCGAATGGCTTCCCACTCTTTCGCGCCGGCGAAAAGTCTGGTGGTTACTTCGGCTGACTGACCCGGTTCAACCGTAAGTGTCGGAAGAACGGTTTCCGTTTGGTAGATTTTCCGTCGGGCATCGTACTTCGCTGCTGCTTTGAATGCGGATCCGGGCTCAGGGATCAAGGTGGTCATCCAGTAGTGATCGGTGAACCCTATCCAACCGTCTTCCTTAACCTGAAACACTTCGGCCTGCGCACCTTCATTTGGGTCAATGTCGAAGTCCCGCACGTCGCCATAGTCAATCTCGGCCAAGGTCCCGTCGGCCATCCCGATAACGCCTTCGTGCAGGATGAAAAAATTCTTAAGGCCGGGCAGGTCACCGTCTTCGCCTATGCCATGACGCGCGAGAATGCCGTACGGCGCCAATCCCACCTCTGCTCCGGTTGCATTCTCAACCGATTGAGTGACCGAAAACATGTAATCTTCGTCGACAGATATGGTACGGCGGAACGTAAGCCCGTTTCCGTTGTTCCATACCAATGTGACTGGCGTGTCGACACCGAGGATCTCGCCTTGTTCCAATGACCACATTGTATTTGGCCCCGGAACGTCTGTGCCAGCCAGTCCGGAACCGGGAGCCCAGCCGTAGAGCGCATAATAAGCTGATTCCGCGCCCACGGGCGACAACAACTCGACAATCGGAGCATCGGGCGCAAGGGATACTTTGTAATCCTTCAAAAACAGCTCGTCGATACGACCGCCTGAAAGGGACAGGCTACCCGATAGGCGAGGAGTGTCGATCTGAACGCGAGGTGCCTGCGCTTCTGGTTGGACTTCGTCAGCCGCCGCTGTTGCTTCGCCTACTGCAGTCGTGCCAGCGGCGCTGGGCGTCTGGACCGCATCGACCTCTGAGGTGCTGATCTCGGTGGGTTCCTGGGTTGTGGTCTGCTCCGGAGGGGGGAACAATACAAACCAGACGAGGATCACCAGAAAGCTGAGTGCGGTTGCGAGGATTAGATTCTTATTCTGATCGTCCATCGGGGACAGCCACCTTGCGCAGTGAAAGACACCCGGTGGGTTCAACAGAGTGCAGCCCAAAAGGTCAAGTGGAATCGCCCCGGAATCCGCCCTGACATTAAGTTCGTGGGCCTGGACCCGCGAATCTTATCCGGTTTTCCGCCCAATTTCCGGGGCACCCTTTTGTTTCGCTTGGTGAGAGCCAATCCAGATTTGAGCTTTTTCAAACGGCATGGGCCTGCCAATTCCAAACCCTTGAACGTGATCCGCACCCAGTTGCGCCATGAGAGCGTGCTCGCCTGCGGTTTCAACCCCCTCGGCCAAGGTCTCCAGGTTCAATCGTTCAGCCATGGTCAGAATGGCGCTGACAAGCTGTTGCTGGCTGGGGTCCTGATCAGCCTTGGCAACGAACGTCCGGTCGATTTTGATTCGAGAGACATCAAAACGTTTTATTGAAGCGATCGAAGCATGCCCGGTGCCGAAATCATCCAGATCAATGCAACAGCCAAGTGCTGCTAACCCGGTTACGTTACGAGTAATTACGTCGTCTGGGCGTCGGGAGAATACGGTCTCCAGGATTTCGACCGCAAGCCTGTCAGGTGTTAGATCGAATTGGTCCAACTCCCACTTCAGACGATCAATCAATCCTGGATCGCGAAGTTCGTCTGAAGCAAAGTTCACACCTATCCGAGGTATTTTTGTGCCGCCCATGTCCCAGGTTTGCATGGCAGAAAATGCACGGTGCCGAATAACCTGCCCAAGGCGGCCCATCAGGTCCGCTTGCTCGGCGAATGGCAAGAATATTTGTGGACCCATGATCCCTTTGGAAGGATGTTCCCAACGTGCCAGCGCCTCGAACCCGGTTATGTTTCCTGTGTCCGTCGAGACCTGCGGCTGAAACCACGGACGAATTTCACCATTGTCGAGTGCGGCTACAAAGTCTTTGCGCAAGTTGGCTCGAACCAATGTCCTGCGGCGAGTTTGCGAGGAAAAGGCACGAATCGTCATTGGGCCATTACGCTGGGCTTCGTCCAAGGCGGCATTAGCGGCCTCGAGCCAATCTTGCGGTTCTGCCTCAGGGATGCTGGACTGCATGCAAAACCCTATTGAACATGACATATAGACGCTGGCTCCGTTCAGCAAAAATGGTTCCTCTACCGTGTTTTGTATGCGGCCAGACATTTGAACGCACGCTTCCAAATCCAGTTGAGCCGAAGGGTGCAAACCAATCAAAAAACGGTTCGGCTTGATCTGAGTGAAAATGTCCTGACCTCGGATAACGGCCAGAACGCGGTCAACAAATTGCGAACTCACATGATCGGCAGCTGCATGGCCGTGAAGGTCTAACATCGCTGGATAGTCGTCAAAGGAAACGGCAACACAGGCGGCGTTTTCTCCGGATTTTTTGGCCTGTTGCAAAATAGCTTGGATTTCATCGTGAAAAATATCGGTGGATACCGCCCCGGTGGGCCGTGCACCAGCTGCCTTCGCGGTCAAAGAGTGGCTACCCGCAGCATTCAATGCTGCGTAGGCTAAAGGTAATCCCAGCGCAACGGCCATCAATGCCAGCTCCCCCCCCCCAGCCAAAAAGCCGACAGGCAGGTAGCGGGCACAAATGCCAGCGCCGGTGGACCTGACAGCGCGGTGCGAAGCGCATTCAGAGTTCGTACAGCAAACGGGATTTTCCGCATTGGTCTTACGGCCTTCGACTGGGGCAGGGTTGCTCCGTTCAACCGTAGGAAACCAATCTGAGTCAGTCGTTAACGTAAGTCAGGAATTTCGACTGAATTTTCAGAATTTTTATTTGAACCTGTCGCCAGGTTAATAAAATCAAACAGTTTCGAGTCCAAAAGATGCGATGGACGCGCGTTGGTCAACGCTCTGAACATCACTTGACGACGGCCCGGTGTGTTTTTTTCCCATTGATCCAGAATCTGTTTGACCTGTTGCCGCTGCAAACCGTCCTGACTTCCGCACAAATCGCAGGGAATGATGGGATAGTTCATAGACTTGGCGAATTTCTCACAGTCAACCTCTGCCACATGTGCCAGTGGGCGATAAACGAACAGGTCGCCTTCTTCGTTCACCAGTTTCGGGGGCATCGTCGCCAGACGCCCACCGTGAAACAGGTTCATGAAAAACGTTTCTAGGATGTCGTCGCGATGATGCCCAAGCACGACGGCCGAACACCCCTCTTCCCGCGCGATGCGATAAAGGTTTCCGCGGCGCAGGCGTGAACACAATGCGCAATAAGTGCGACCTTTGGGAACCTTGTCCACGACAACAGAATAGGTGTCCTGATACTCAATCCGGTGAGGCACACCCATACGGTCCAAAAACTCAGGCAAAACCGTTGCAGGAAATCCGGGCTGACCTTGATCCAAATTGCAGGCAAGTAGGTCAACCGGCAGTAAACCGCGCCATTTAAGTTCATAGAGAACGGCGAGAAGAGTATAACTGTCTTTGCCGCCGGACAGGCAAATCAACCAGCGCGGTGTTTTACCATCTTTGCCATGTGCGGACGGGTCCACCATGCCATATTGCTCGATTGCTTCGCGGGTTTGACGAACAATTCGCTTGCGCAACTTTTTGAACTCGGTGGCCGAAGGAGCGCCCGCAAAAAGGGGATGGATATCGTCTGCATCGTCAAACATGCGCTGCCCCTACAGGAGATGGATCAACCGGGCAAGTGTGCGCTCTTTTTTCATTTGTCAGAACGCTTTTCTGGAACCGGGTCATAGCCGTTGCCGCCCCAGGGGTGACAGCGCCCAATTCGCTTGGCTGCAAGCCACGTTCCTTTGACGGCGCCGTGCTTTTCCAATGCCTCCAGAGCATAAGCAGAGCATGTCGGTTGATATCGGCAATTGAATCCGACCCAAGGGCTAAAAACAAGACGATAGGCGCGAACAGGCAGAGCGAGTAAATGTGCAAACAGAGTCATTTTTGCGCCCCGTGGAGTTTGCCCAATGCGCGTCTCAGATCGTCCAGCAACGCCGTAAACGGTCCGTCTGCGGTGACTTCGGCACGACCAATCAGTACGTAATCCCATCCGTCTTTGCCCAGTTGGGGCAAAACCTCACGCGCTGCTTCGCGCATCCTGCGTTTGGCTCGGTTTCGAGCGACGGCATTGCCAACTTTCTTCGAGCAGGTGAAGCCGACACGAATTCCCTCCGCCTCGCCCACGGTACGCTGGCGCGCTTGCACCATCATGGTCGGGGTGCCTTGTCTGAGTGCCCGGGCAGCTTTCAAGAAATCAGAACGTTTTTTTATTACTGAAAGATGCGGAGACGGAATAAAAGAAGCCGCCGGGGGCGTTTCCCCGGGTTGGTTTATACCATCCTCAGGGGCCTCCGGCGGCATCATATACGTTAGAACCTTGTCAGTGGGCGCTACTATGCGCTCAGCGACTTGCGGCCGCGTGCGCGGCGTGCGTTCAGAATCTTGCGGCCGGCTTTGGTGGCCATGCGGGCGCGGAAACCGTGGCGGCGTTTGCGTACCAGGTTCGATGGCTGAAAGGTGCGTTTCATCGCTCCGTCTCCAATCTGTGCGGTCGGGTAGGTCGCGGATTCGCCTGCCCGTGGTGTTCGAAGCCCGTCCTCTACTGGCTAGCAAGCGTTAAGTCAAACCCTATTGCTCGTGTTTCTGTTCCCTTTTGCAACAATTTTTCATGCCGCTGTGCTGAAAGGTTTCAAAAACTGGTTTTTAGGTGAAAAACCCTCACAATCGTCGTCACATGGTTCAACGCCGCGTGAGGTCTCTGTTTCTGACCGCGTTGGCATCGCATGTTTGGCAGCAGAATGAAGCGATTTAAGGCGGATAGCCAGATGAGCGAAACGACGCAATCCCAGCGCAATGGGTTCCTAAGGCACGTCCCATTGATGGTTATCTTTGCCGTTGCCGTGTTTGGGTTCTTTGTTCTGGGCGACTACTTGACCTTCGAAACCCTGCGCGACAATCGAGAGGCGCTGCTAGGATGGCGCGATACACATTATTGGTCGATGGCCACGGGATTCATGGTGATCTACATCGTTATTGTCGCATTTTCATTGCCCGGAGCCGCAGTCGCATCTATGACCGGCGGGTTTCTTTTCGGATTATACGCGGGCACAGTTTTCAACGTGGTCTCTGCGACTATTGGAGCGTCCGCTATTTTTCTGGCGGCAAGTTGGGGTTTGGGCGCTTCGCTGACCGCGCGGCTGGAATCTTCTGAAGGGGCAGTCAAAAAACTGAAAGAAGGACTACGGGAAAATGAGATTTCAGTTTTGTTCCTGTTGCGGCTTGTTCCGGTTGTTCCGTTTTTTGTGGCCAATCTTGTGCCGGCATTGGTGGGCGTGAAATTCCGTAACTTCCTACTGACGACTGCGCTGGGCATTATACCGGGGGGAATCGTGTACACTTGGATCGGTGTCGGTCTGGGCGGAGTTTTTGATCGTGGTGAAAACCCAGATGTTTCACTTTTGTGGGAACCATTCGTTATAGGGCCAATCCTAGGTCTGTGTTTTTTGGCCGCTTTGCCAATCTTCATCAAATCTATCCAAGGCAAAAAGGACGCCTGACCCATGAAAGAACTTAAAACCGATATCCTGGTAATAGGTGCCGGGTCGGGCGGGTTGTCCGTAGCCGCCGGGGCAAGTCAGATGGGTGCAAATGTCATTCTGCTGGAAGGCAACAAGATGGGCGGGGATTGCCTGAACTACGGTTGTGTGCCCTCCAAGGCGTTGATTGCGAGTGGCAAGGCGGCAAATGCACAGACGCTTTCATCCGATTTTGGTGTCGCGAGTGTATCGCCACAAGTGGACTATTCCGCCGTGAAAGATCATGTCCACGACGTCATCGCGCAGATTGAACCGATGGACAGCCAGGAGAGATTCGAGGGTTTCGGCGTAAAGGTTATACGGGAATACGGGTCCTTTATCTCTCGGAGCAAAGTTCAGGCCGGAGGCTATGTAATCACCGCTCGTCGCACGGTGATTGCCACGGGGTCTCTACCCTTGGTTCCGCCTATCCCGGGGTTGGATCAAGTACCGTACTATACCAACGAAACTATCTTCGACTTGCGCGAAAAGCCCCAGCACTTGCTGATCATTGGGGGCGGCCCGATAGGTATGGAAATGGCGCAGGCGCATGTTCGGTTGGGTTGCAAAGTCACAGTACTGGAAGGCGCCCGTGCGTTGGCGAAAGATGATCCCGAAGCCGTATCATTGGTGCTGGACAAACTGTCCGCTGAAGGAGTGAATCTTCATGAGCAGGCGAAGATAGCGCAAGTCAGTGGAACAAAGGGCGCTATAGAAGTAATCGCGGAAACCGGTAATGTCTTCAAAGGCTCTCATCTGCTGTTGGCGGTTGGGCGAAAGGCCAATATTGATAACCTGAATCTTGCAGCTGCAGGGATTGATCGGACCCGGACGGGGATCAAAACAGATGACACCCTTCGGACGTCCAATCGAAAAGTCTACGCGATTGGTGATGTCGCTGGTGGGATGCAATTTACCCATGTCGCCGGGTATCACGCGGGCATAATTATTCGATCGGCCCTGTTTGGTTTGCCCTCAAAGGCCAAGACATCACATATTCCATGGGCAACGTATACCGATCCTGAATTGGCTCAGGTCGGTCTGACCGAGGTGCAGGCCCGCACGCAGCATGGGGAAAGACTGGAAGTAGCGCGTTTTGATTATCACCACAACGATCGGGCCATGACCGAACGCAAGACAAAGGGGTTCATAAAGGTCATGGTGTTCAAGGGCCGTCCGGTCGGAGCTACAATTGTGGGTTATCAGGCGGGCGAATTGATCAACTTGTGGTCTTTGGCTTTGGCAAATAACCTGAAGATGAGCCAGATCGCCGCTATGGTTTCCCCTTATCCGACGATCGGAGAGCTTAACAAACGTGTCGCGGGTGCCTATTTCTCGCCCAGGCTGTTTGAGAATCAGTCGGTCAAACGTGCGGTCAGGTTCGTCCAGCGCTGGCTTCCCTGACTGGAAAAGGAGCGCCAATTGAATTCACTGTCCGGCCGTTTCCTGATCCTAACTACGATATTCGTGATGTTGGCCGAGATACTTATCTTTGTGCCTTCGATTGCGCGGTTCCGAGAGGATTTTCTGCAAAACCGGCTGGAGCGGGCCCAGATAGCGTCGCTGGCTTTGCTGGCGGATGATATGCTGGCAGAAGATCTTGAGGCCGAACTTTTGGCGAACGCCGGCGTCTACAATGTGGTCCTACGTCGTGACGAAGTACGCCAACTGATGCTGTCGTCACCAATACCGGAACAGATTGTCACGACGTTTGACCTGAGGGATGCAAGCCCTTGGGTCCTGATTCGGGATGCAATGGCTCGGATTCTCGCGGCTGAAAACGAAGTTATTCGCGTCATCGGCGAACCGGTTAAGGGCGCTGGACTTCTGATCGAAGTCACCATCGACAGTACTCCGCTGCGCATGGCGATGATCGATTACGGGCTGCGAATTCTGGGTTTGTCTTTTGTTATTTCAATCATCACAGCATCGCTTTTGTTTCTTGCAGTCCGGGTGGTTTTGGTAAAGCCGATCAAAAGTGTCGTCGGCTACATGCAACGCTATGCCAGCGCCCCAGAGGATGCGCGGGGCATCATATCACCCAATTCCAAAGTGACCGAGTTGCGAGAGGCTGAAGAAGCACTGCAAATGTTGCAAACTGATCTTACACAGGCCCTCAAACAACGAGAGCGGTTGGCTCAGCTTGGCGGCGCAGTAGCTAAGGTCAGTCACGATTTGCGAAATATTCTGACTTCGGCGCAATTGTTTACTGATCGGATTGAGGCAAGCGACGATCCGCTTGTTCGCCGTATGGCCCCTAAACTGGTGAACTCGATAACGCGAGCGGTGTCACTATGCGAAAGCACGCTGGCTTTCGGACGCGCAGAAGAGCCTGCGCCGACGCTGAATTTGGTGCGACTGCGCGACATCGCGGAAGATGTCGCAGCAAGTGAGCAATTGGCTGTCGCTGATGCTTGCGTCGAAATAACAAATGAAGTTCCCGAAGACTTGGTCGTACGTGCTGACCCTGAGCAGATATTCAGGGTGATCCTGAACCTTGTGAGAAACGCGCGTCAGGCGCTGGTTGCCTCAGGCAAACCTGGGAAAGTGACGATCACGGGTTGCGAATTTCAGGACGATTGGTGCATCGAAGTCCGGGATACTGGCCCCGGATTGCCACCCAAGGCACAAGAGAACCTGTTCACGCCCTTCCAGGGCGGCGTGCGAAAAGGCGGTTCAGGTCTTGGCTTGGCAATTTCGCAGGAACTGGTTCGAGGTCACGGTGGCGATCTTGTGCTGAAGGAAACCGGCTCTGAAGGAACCACCTTTGAAATAAGGCTTCCTCGAGGGGACGGGACTTTTTGAAAGATTTTTGAAGAATCGTCTTGCGCGTCTCCGATACCGGGTCTACATAGCGCCTCACCAATGCGGACCGATAGCTCAGCTGGATAGAGTACTTGACTACGAATCAAGGGGTCGGGGGTTCGAATCCTCCTCGGTCCGCCACTTAAATAAGTTAACATATTGATTAAAAAGTATAAATTAGCCTTTTGCGCAGTGTGTTCCCACGATAATTCCCACTCGGGAGGTTGGAACGCCTAGGTACACCTTGGAATGTTCTTATTTTGGTAGTGCCCACCACTAATTGTTCAAACACATAAATTTTGAATATTTTTGAATGTCGTTCCGTCATGGTGCGACATGGCTACATGTGCGACACCAGCTTTCAATTCCTGCTGTAGGTTCAGTTTTCTTAAAACAACCGGTGAACTTAAGTTCACTAAAACCGAGCGATATGTCTGTAACTGCACTCCATCTTCAAAGGCAGCTTTCGCTAAAAGCGGTCGTTCTTCAAAATCATCACTATGTCTGCCTTGCGGACAAAACTGCCATTGATCTTCCCCGCTCTAATGTCTGCTTGTTTTCCTTCTCTGAACGAGAATTACCAAGCTCAGCCGCAAAGGAAGGTGAAATGCCACAGCTGGACGCGGGAAGTTCAATCCCGTTGGAGCCGCTGTTACGTGTCCGCTGGTGCATCGCCGGCCAGAACGGTTGGTAATTCACGCTTCAAGAAATCAAGCAACACCTCAAACGCAGGCAACAATCCTTCCCGCGAAGGCATCAGGAGGCTGATTTGTGGGGTTCCCGCGGTCCAACCCGGCAATATGCGCACAAGTGATCCGGCTTCCACCTCTCGTTGACATACGTAAGAAGGCAGGGCGACGACGCCCAAGGACAAAGCCGCCGCGTTTTTGAGCGTTGACATATCATCACTTGCAAAGCGCACCTTGCAGGGGATCGATGCGCTTTGCCCGTCACGATCGGTCAGCAGCCATTGGTGCGTCGCTCCGGGTCTGCCAAGAACCAGGGCCGGGTGATTTGCAAGCTCGGTCGGATCATCGGACGGATCGAGTGCGCTCTGGTAGTCCGGCGAGCAGAACAAGTGCCATTCCACCCGTGCCAGTCGCACTTGGATGAGGCTCGAGTCGGGCAGAGTGTCCATGTGTCCGCGGATCGCCATATCGATCCCCCCTTTGATCAAATCCTCCATCCGGTTCGAGGCGCGCTGGACAACGGTCACCCCAGGATTGTCCTGAAGAAAACGCGGTAAGATCTGGTCCAGACCGAACTGCGCCATCCCCACGGAACAGGACACGTTCACAGTGCCTTCGATCCTGTTGGTTTTGCGACGGACGGCGGTTTCGGCGACTTCGAACTGTGCGAGGGCCTTTTGCGCGTGGCGGTAGTAGTCTTCTCCGATCTCTGTCGTCGTGACGATGCGCGATGTGCGCTGCAAAAGGCGCACGCCAAGGTCTTCCTCAAGCTGCCGCACACGGCGGCTGAGCCGGGACTTGGGAATATTCAACGACCGGGCTGCGGCGGAAAATCCGCCCTTTTCAACAACCTGAACAAAGTAGAAGGCGTCGTTAAGGTCCATGCTATGCCTCATCCTATTGTTCCATATGTAGAACGATAAGACCTGATATTGACCGATTTTCTGCTGATTGTCTCGCTCATATTCTAAATTCAACAGAAGCGAGAGACTGACATGACCAAGCAACTTATCGACACACTCGCAGGCGCCCCCTGTGAAACACATGCACAAAGCGACGGTCGCAAGATCACCATCGGCGATGGCTTTGTGGCCCAAAGCTACCAGCACGCGGACTTCCAGGGGCTGATGGATCCGCTGATCATGGTGGACCACTTCTACGCGACAAAGCCCACGTTCGGGCCCCACGCGCACGCAGGCCTGTCTGCTGTGACCGTGATGTTTGAGGACAGCGAAGGCGCGTTCCGCAACCGCGACTCCCTTGGCAATGACCTCGAGCTGGCGCCTGGCGATCTCTATTGGTTCAAGGCCGCGCGCGGCGCCCTGCATGACGAAGCGCCGGGGCCCGATGCCAGAACCCACGCATTGCAGGTCTTCGTCAACCTGCCCGGAGAGAACCGGCACGACGCGCCATCTGCATTTCACCTCGCAGCCAAGGACATCCCAAAGCTTGCAGGCGACCGCTCAACCGCGCGGCTGATACTTGGGGACAGCAACGGTGTCATGGGTGGGGTCGCGCCCGACGTTCCGCTGACGCTCCTGGATATCAACATGCAGCCCGGCGGTCAGTTCACGCACAGCAGCGACAGCGACCAACACGCCTGGGTCTTGGCCATCACCGGTACCTCCACCGTGACCTGGACCGCAGGGTCTGCCGATCTGAAACCTGACAAAGCCATCGCATTTGCGGGGGCCGCGGACATCTCATTTTCCTCCGAAGAGGGCGCTCATGTCGTCCTGTTTCGAGGACACCCCCTGCGCCAAGCCTTTGTTCAACGGGGTCCATTCGCCATGGGCAACGCGGCAGAGCTTGACGCTGTCGAGGCTGACTACCGAGCCGGTCGCCTTGGATCAATTGACTGAACCCAACACCACCCAACAACAACCTTAAAAGGAGAAGACCGTGACGAAACTGAACAACCCGGAACCCCTTACACGTGACAATGCCGCCGTTGTATTTGTCGACAATCAGGTGGGACTGATGACTGGCATCCGTGACTATTCTATCGCGGACCTCAAACACAACATCGTCGGTTTGGCCAAAGCCGCAAAGGCGCTCGGCCTGCCGATTGTCACGACCACGACATCGTCAGAGACTTTATGGGGGCCTGCTATTCCGGAATTGCTGGAAGCCCTGCCAGATCAGACCTTTATCGACCGAACAACGGTCAACGCATGGGACGATCCACGGGTGGAAGAGGCCATTCGCGCAACCGGGCGAAGCAAACTGATCTTCGCCGGGCTGTCGCTGGAAGTCTGCGCCGCGTTTCCCGCGATGCGGGCCGTGCGCGAAGGGTTCGAAGCCTACATCGCCGTAGATGCCAGCGGGACGTTTAACATGACAAAACGTGAGACGGCTTTGCACCGGCTTACACAAGCCGGAGTTGTCATCGCGGATGGTGCCAGCATGATGATCGAAATTCTTGCAGATAATGCGAACGCGCAGGCCGGTGACGTCTATAGCGCCTTGGGCATGGATTGGTCGATCCTAGTCGGCCAAGTTCGGGCGAGTGTATAGCGATGCGCCGCGAAACTCATACAACCCAACGCTGGCAGCTGGTCCGCAATTCGCGTTTGCACCGGGGATCGCAAGTCCAGTTCTACGTGATCTATCTCCCATCGCTTGTTTTCTTCGTCGCGATGGGACTGGCGGCCGCTGAGTTTCTTTAACCTCAGCAGTAATCCGACCAACTCCATTCCAAATCACACACAACCAACGAGCTCTCAGCTCACCATAGGAAATAACTATGACCAACCAACCCATTCTCGTAATTGGCGCCACCGGAAAAACCGGATCGCGCGTTGTAACCAAGCTTGAAGCCAAAGGCCTGCCCGTTCGTCGTGGCACGCGCCTCTCTGAAACGCCCTTCGATTGGGAAGACCAAAGCACATGGGCCCCGATCCTGACCGGCGTATCCAAAGCCTATGTCACCTACTTCCCCGATCTTGCCTTCCCGGGCGCGGTGGAAAAGTTGGAGGCTTTTGCCAAGGTCGCTCTGGAGACCGGCCTGCAACACATCGTATTGCTGTCTGGCCGAGGAGAACACTTCGCCGGCATGGGTGCCGGCTCCAGAGTTGGAAGACAAAGTAGCAAACCTAATCGAGGGTCATCTCAAAAAACCGGAATTGCGCGCAGGCATTTTATGCGACGCGACCGCAGATGAAACCGCCGTGATCGGAACCCGTTTGTCCCGCCGGTTCACGGTCGACGCTGCCGCAGACAAAGATGCGATGCGCCACTGCCTTGATCTGGTCGCCCGCATCGATATCGCGCCCGGCGATATCCTCATCACCTTGTCAGGCGAATATCTCGCACATCATCTTGATGTGGATGCGGCGCGCATCAACGAAGACCTGCTAACTGTTACCTCAGCGTTCCAGCACCGCAAGCGGGGCGTGGAAACCAAACTGATCATCGGCGACGCGCAGCCAGAGATCGATGCAACCCTGCTGCGCAACGTCGCCCGCGCGCGTCGGTACTTTGATCTGGTCCGGTCGGGAAAAACCTTTGTTGAGATCGCGGAATCCGAAGGCGTCTCGAAACGCCGTATTCAGCAAGTCATCGAACTGGCCTTCCTGGCACCGGATATCATCAGAGCCATCCGCGAAGGTCGGCAGCCCGTTGGCATGACATCTGACCGCCTGATCAGACATTCCTTCTCACCGATCTGGACAGAGCAGCGCAACGCTCTCGCCGCAACTTAAGCTACAGCATCAAGATCAATTCATGCGCCTGCGGCGCTGATCGTCGCCCGCTTCGGCTTCCGGCGATACGCCACTAGGTTATGACCGCATGAACGGCGATGGTCTCACCATCGAAATCCACCAAACTGCTAGCGCGGAAATCGCGATTCCAGACTTTTGAGGGAAACGGGCAGGATATCGCAGTTCTGTCGATCTGGGGTATATTTATACCTCAGAAAGCGCCCGAAATCACGCAATGAATTCAATAATTCTGCATTATATCAATAGCTTAGATGATGGTGGCTGTGTTCGCAGTTTCCAGCTATCCAGTCTCGCGATTTCCCTGAGAACAGGGAAATTAACAGGGAAATTTCGAAAGCATATTCCGATGTCGGGGCGGGGGTATTCTCTTGTACCAGAACAGTGTTTTCCGAATTGCGGCCTCACCGCTTCATCGGCCGAATTCCTGTCTACTAGAACGCTCAAGGCACCGCTTTAGTCAACTCGAAAGAGAACGAAGCTTAAGGACCTTCGCTGCATTTGTCAACCAAAATCATATACTTAGCTTGACTTGGGTGGCGACTCATTATATTAAAGCAGCGTGGCGAGATGCCCGGCCGAGGATTTCGGTGTCTCGTTAAAATTGTGATGGACGACCTTTTTGGTATTCCCGTCTCGGCCTGGTCGACGCCCCATCGCGACTTTCCTGAAACTGGATTTCAAGGAGGGCGTGATGACGACCTATCCAAAGCCGGCGAGTCCGGAACATTCAATCGCTAAGAAAAACGATCTGCTGTCTGAATTGTGCGTTGAGGCAATTGCAATCAACGATTTGCAGCACGCAAAACACAATGTTCGAAAGCAGAGCAGTCGGCAGATAGCCAAGTGCCGAGCGTCGATCGAACGTTACGGCTTTAAGCGGCCGGTATTGATTACAGAGGACAACGAAATCATCGACGGTCACGCGATCGTCGAAGTGGCCCATCAACTGGGGCTGACAGAACTCCCAGTAGACGTCAAACATATGCCAAGCAGCTACGTTATGCGGACAAACTTGCCATCCGCTTCATTTTTCTCATTGTCTGCTAGTGGCGTACGACCGACATCTACGCTTTCCCCGAAAAAGGGGATGGTTCTTCTGCTGCCATTTGGTGCAAAGAAGGACGTCTTCGCTCCTACTGACGGATTTGCAACGTGTTGAAGCTCATCAAGAATGCGCGTCTCTATTCACCTGAGCCTGTAGGTTTGGGCCATATTCTCACCGCGGGTGAGCGCATCATTTACCTCGGCAGTAAAAAACCCGAATTGCCGGACCAGCTTCAGGCAGAGATCATTGACGTCGAAGGTGCAGCGGTTGTTCCGGGTTTTATTGATGGGCATGCGCATATAACTGGCGGTGGCGGTGAAACCGGACCAGCCAGTCGGGTGCCGCCGCTTGTCCTGTCCTCTTTCACGCGTGCCGGTGTCACTTCAGTCGTTGGAGTATTGGGCACGGACGATCTGACCCGCAACACGCAGACGCTGGTGCAACAGGCCTATGGTTTGCGCGAAGAAGGACTTTCAGCCTGGTGTCACACCGGTGGCTATCACGTCCCACTGACCACCCTCACCGGTTCAGCCCGTGGGGACATCGTGTTCCTTGATCCGGTCATCGGTGTTGGGGAACTGGCGATCAGTGATCACCGGTCGAGCCAACCGACATTGGACGAGTTTCTGCGGATCGCGAGCGAGGCGCATGTCGCGGGTCTGATGATTGGCAAGGCGGGGATTGTGCATTGCCATATGGGAGATGGCGAGCGAGGGCTGTCAATGTTGGAACAGGCTATCGCGACCTGCGAAATCCCCGCACGCGTCTTCAATCCAACCCATGTCAATCGCAACAAACCACTCTTCGAACAGGCCGTGGCACTAGCACGGCACGGATGTTACATCGACGCTACCGCATTCCCCTGCGGACATGTCGAGCCGGGCATCTCTGCTGCTGAGGCCTACATTCAGTTTCGCGATTTGGGCGGTCACGCGGACCGTTTCACCATCAGCTCTGACGGTGGTGGCTGCCTGCCCGCCTTTGACCATGAAGGCAATCTGACACGGTTCGGGGTGGGTTTGTCGGACACTTTGCCGGACACGCTGCGCGAACTCACCAACAGAGGAGTACCAATGCCCGAAGCTCTGGCTCCGATGACCTCAAATGTCGCTGACCTGCTGAAGCTGCACCGAAAGGGTCGTCTGAACGCGGGTATGGACGCTGATTTGGTCGTTCTTGACGAAAACACTGCCGTGCGGCATGTGATGGCCCGGGGGGAATGGCATGTACGCGACGGCCAGATAGCCCGACGCGGCATGTATGAACAGGTTTGAGCGTCCGCGCGGTCCCCGGTGGCTGCCCGCTATAGCACCGGAAGGTAGTTAAGATATGTGCCCTGCACCCGTTGATGCAGAAACCCCGCGCGGGTTCATCATTCCGATCGGCGGCGGTGAAGACCGCGTCAAGGAAATGCAGATTCACCGAAAGTTCGTAGAACTGTCCGGCGGTGCCGACGCTGATATCATCGTAATCCCAACAGCCTCGATGCTGGAAGAAACCGGACCGGACTATAACCGCATCTTTTCCGAGCTTGGTGCAGGCAAGGTTGAATTCCTGCCTATCTCGCGCCGCGCCGATTGCGACAACCCGGATTACGCGGGGATGCTGGATCGTGCTACCGGAATTTTTATGACCGGTGGGAACCAGTTGCGCCTGTCAGCGATTCTTGGAGGCACGCTGGTCGCCCAGAAAATCCGGCGCCGAAACGCGGCAGGGGTGCCGGTTGCAGGAACATCGGCCGGTGCTTCGATCATGTCCGAGCATATGGTAGCAGGTGGCAGCAGCAACTCTGGTCCAGCCGAAGGTAACATCACGCTGGCTCCCGGTATGGGTCTGACCAACGCCGTCATCATTGATCAGCACTTCACCCAACGCAACCGCCTGGGTCGATTGCTAACCGCTTCATCTTTTAACCCTTTTCTAATCGGATTGGGCGTTGACGAAGACACGGCGGCCTTCATTGGGCCCGATAACGTCTTTGAAGTAATCGGCAGCGGAACGGTTACCGTGGTGGATGCCAGCCATTTGACCCATTCTTCGATGTGGGATGCCCGTCGCGGCGAAGCACTCAGCCTTCTTGGACTTCGGCTTGACGTTCTGGGTGAAGGGTGCCGTTATGATCTGACGGCTCGCCAGGCTTTTCCGCCGGATGAGCATATGGCGTTCTGCACATTGCCGGATCTGTCCGAGGATGAGGCCGCCAGCGGGGGGAAACAATAAGCTAACCAACGGGGAGCCTCATGAAAATAATCTCGACCAATGTCTTTGTCGGCCCGAATGTCTGGGCAAGTTTTCCGGTCATTCGCCACGTCATTGATCTGGGCGTTCTGGAAGATTGGCCTTCGGCCAAAATTGGTTCCGAGTTTATTGATGCATTGACCCAGGCCCTTCCCGGTCTGGCGGAACATGGCTGTTCCTACCGCGAACCCGGTGGTTTCATCCGCCGATTGCGCGAAGATGAAGGCACTTGGCTTGGTCATGTTTTGGAACATTGTGCCATCGAAGTGCAGAACGTGGCCGGTTCGGATGTAACCTTTGGCCGCACGCGCGGCACAGGCGAACCCGGCCAATACAACATGGTTTACGAATACCGCCAGCGCGATGTTGGTCTGGACGCAGGCAAGCTTGCAATGCGGCTGCTGATGCATCTATTGCCGCAATCCCTCAAGGAACAGGTGGACTACGACTTCGACCCGGAATTCAACTGGGATGACGAGTTGCGTAGCTTTGTGCTGCGGGCGCAGCGCAAGGAGTTTGGTCCCTCAACCGGCTCATTGGTTAAGGCCGCGCAAGAGCGTGACATCCCTTGGATCAGGCTGAATTCTGGGTCACTGGTTCAGTTCGGGCACGGTAAATACCAGAAACGCATTCAGGCAACCATAACCTCTGAGACCAAGCATATCTCGGTCGAGATTTCCTGCGACAAGGAAGACACCCACAATCTGCTGAACGATCTGGGCCTGCCTGTGCCGCAGCAACGCATGGTCTATTCCGCGCGTGAAGCCGTGCGCGCCGCCGCAAGGATCGGGCACCCGGTGGTGGTCAAACCGCTCGATGCCAATCATGGGCGTGGTGTTTCGATCAACCTGAACTCGGATGAAGAGGTCGAGGCAGGCTTTGCCGAAGCCAAGGAACATTCCCGCAGCCGCGCCATTCTGGTGGAAAGCTTCATCACCGGGTTCGATCACCGGATGCTGGTGGTGAACAACAAGCTGGTCGCTGTAGCCAAGCGCGTGCCGGGCCATGTGGTGGGCGATGGCACGCACACGATTGCCGAACTGGTCGATATCGTGAACGAGGATCCGCGCCGTGGCATCGGGCATGAAAAAGTGCTGACCATGCTGGAGATCGACAATCAGGCCAACCGCCTGATGGAAAATGCGGGCGTGACGGAAGAAACTGTGCTGCCTGACGGCGAGGTCTTCTATCTGCGATCAACCGCGAACCTGTCGACTGGCGGCACGGCCATTGATCTGACGGATGTGGTGCACCCTGACAACCGTGACATGGCCGAGCGTGCCATCATGGCCGTCGGGCTGGATGTGGGCGGCGTCGATTTCCTGATCGACGACATCACCAAATCCTACAAGGATATCGGCGGCGCGATTGTCGAGGTGAACGCCGCCCCTGGTTTCCGGATGCACGTGGCACCGTCCGAAGGTCAGCCGCGCGACGTGGCGGGCAAAGTGATCGACATGCTGTTTCCGGCCACCGAGGAAACCCGCATTCCCATCGCGGCAATCACCGGAACCAACGGCAAGACGACCACTTCAAGGATGCTGGGGCACATCATGAAAACCAGCGGCAAGACCGTTGGCATGACCTCGACCGATGGCGTTTATGTTGACGGCAAGCTGAGCGTGAAGGGCGACATGACGGGACCTAAGTCGGCACAGATCGTTCTGCGCGACCCGGCTGTCGATTTTGCGGTGATGGAAACCGCACGCGGCGGACTTGTGCGCTCGGGTCTGGGCTATCAGCGCTCGAACGTAGCGGCCTGCCTGAACGTCTCGGCAGATCATCTGGGTCTTGGCGGCATCAACACGGTTGAGGAACTGGCCGTTGTCAAACGCGTGGTGGTGGAAAGCGCCACCGACACGGCAGTTCTGAATGCCGATGACATCAACTGTTTGAAAATGGCCGACTATGCCGGTGCGGATCAGATCTTTTATGTCACCACCAATCCGGGGCACAGCCTGGTCAAGGAACATATCAAGGCAGGCGGCAAGGCAATTGTGCTTGAAAAGGGCATGAATGGTGACATGCTGACCATTTATGACAACGGTCTTCATATCCCGGTGCTGTGGTCGCATCTGATCCCGGCGGCATTGGAAGGCAAGGCCATTTTCAACGTCCAGAACGCGATGTTCGCCGCCGCGATGGCCTATAGTTTCGGAGTGGATCTGGACAATATCCGCCATGGGCTGCGCACCTTCGACACCAGCTATTTCCAGGCACCCGGGCGGATGAATGTCTATGACGAGCATCCCTTCAAGGTGATCCTCGACTATGGCCACAACCCTGCCGCGCTCAAGGCGATGGCGGCTCTGGCCGATCAGTTGGAGGTCAAGGGCCGAAGGCTGTGCGTTGTTGCGATGCCCGGCGACCGGCGCGATGAGGATATCATCGACGGGGCCGCCGCATTGGCCGGGCATTTTGATCATTTCATCTGCAAGGCAGATGACCGCCGCCGGGGCCGTGGACACGACGAAGTACCGCAAATGATGCGGCAGGCCCTGATCGACAACGGCGTCGATGATGCCGCGATCACGATCATCCCGGATGAGGTCGAAGCGGTGACTGCAGCGTTGGAACAGGCCGCACCGGGCGATCTGCTGGTGATTTTCGGTGATGACACAACGCGCTGCTGGAAGCAGATCATCTATTTCAACTCCGATAGCGAAGCGCCGGTCACAGAGGCTGCGCCGGTGGCAAGCCCCATCGACACCTCGTTCGAGGACATGTTCGAAAGCGACCAGAACCTGATCCGGGATGCGCGCGGCGTGCGCCTGGCCCGCGACATCAGCGAAGACGCGGATTAAGCGGGGGTACCGGAATGGACCGGATCGAAGAGCTTGAAAACGCGCTGACAATTGAAAGCGCGTACGCCGATCATATCCGGGTAGACGATGCCCGACGCTTGACCGGGCCGGGACTGTTGTGGAACCGCCCCGGCGCGGTGATGGATGTGTTTTTCACCGATACCGGCACCGCGCAGGTCACTGCTTTGTGGGAAAAACACGCGCGCCGCGTGCTGGACGCACTTGGCTGGCAGGATCAGGACGTAACCCACCGCAGTTTCACCGGTGGCGTCAATCTGGCGATTTCAGCACCGATGGATCAGCTCTATTCCGCTATCTTCGCGGTGCAAACCGTCTGGCATTTCTGTGCTGCCGAACTGTTGGCATCCGAGCCCGGCGATTTCGATCAGATGGTTGCGGATGTCAAAAGCGTTATGGAGAAGGAAGCCAATCCCGCGCTGATCGCCCTGATTGCGGCAGCAGAAGCGCATGGTGTGGATATCCTGTGCGATGATGACGAAGTGTCGATCGGGCACGGTACTGGCAGTCAGACCTGGCCGGTCGATGCGCTGCCTACCCCCGATGACTTGGACTGGTCGGCTCTGCACAATATCCCGGTGGCCTTCATAACCGGAACCAACGGCAAAACAACCACAACCCGTTTACTTGAGGCGATCGCGCGCGCTTCGGGCAAGGTTGCCGGGCTGACCTCGACCGAATTTGTGCGGGTGGGAGACGACATTCTCGACCGTGGCGATTATTCCGGCCCTGGCGGCGGGCGAATGCTGTTGCGTGACAAAAGGCTGGAGGTCGCCTGTCTGGAAGTCGCGCGCGGAGGTATCCTGCGCCGGGGTCTGCCGACCCGCGCGGCAACGGCAGCGGCGGTCACCAATGTGGCAAACGACCATCTGGGGCAATACGGGGTCAACACGGTGCCGGAACTGGCTCAGGCCAAATTCGCCGTGCATCGCACGCTGGCCGAGGGTGGCGTGCTGGCACTGAATGCCGATGACTTGTATGTCCGCGCAGAAGCGGAAAATACATCCGCAAATATCTGGTGGTTCTCGCTGGATGCGCAGAACAACCTTGTCCGTCAGGCGCGTGATGCGGGCAAGTGCTGCGCCTATGTGCAGGAGGGAGATATCGTCTTTTTCGACGGTGCGGTCGAACAGGTAGTCATTGCAGTTTCCGATGTTCCCCTGACCATGGGCGGCGCTGCGAAATACAATATCCTGAACGCGCTGGCGGCCCTGTGCCTTGCCTTGGCACTGGACTTGCCCGTTCAGGGGGCTCGGGATGGGTTGGCCGGGTTCAAACCCGACGCCAAGGACAACCCCGGACGCTGCAACGAGTTTAGTTACAATAATGCGCGTGTTTTTTTGGATTTTGCGCATAACCCGCACTCGATTTCGGCCGTTTGCGATGCGCTGTCAAGCCTACCGGCGAAACGGCGTTACATTATGCTCAGCCATGCTGGCGATCGGTCGGATCAGGATATTCGGGACGTTACCGCGACAGCGTTAAATTTCCAGCCCGACGTGGTCGTCGCAGCCGAACTGGAAGGGTATTTAAGAGGTCGCGAATTGGGAGAAATCCCGGACCTGATCAAAAAATCCGCCTTAGAACAGGGATATGACGCGCAACAAGTCCTGAGAGCATCTTCGCCCTCTCTAGCTGCCTCGATGATATTGGAAAAGCTGGAACCGGGTGATCTTGCCTTGCTGTTGGTCCTGTCCGAACGCGACGCCGTGCTCGCGATGCTCGACGGATAAACAGAGCCGGGTGCCGATGTCACGCAGTTGTAGCTAGCACACGGCGATGTAAGCGCGCGCAAATGCAAACAGGCAGGGAAGTATGCACCAAAAATGTTGCACCTTCGACCTGAGACCGATCGGAGGCGGACTACGGTGCAGAACCCGCCAAGTGATCGTTGCGCAGTATCCGGTACTTTGGGCTCAGTGGAGACTTTGAGTGAATTCCACTCAACGACCGCAGTGCGGACAAAGGGTGAGTTCGCCGCGCTTTCTCCAATGGCAGCTTGCTGCCGGTCTTGGACGTAGTTCAGCGCAGTCATAAGTTTGAGATTGCCAGACATCATTAATTTCCCGAACGATGGCATGACCGATAATTGCCTGCGTGACGACGCGCCCCGATTGTGTCGGGAGTTTGAGCTCCATTCCTTCGCCTGCGGTTGTTCCATCGATGCACTTTTTCCGGTTCGGTAAAGAATGTTGCACAGTCTTACCGTGAAAAAATTGAGGGCGAATACAGATTTATTGGTTGGCGGTAGAAGCCCAGACGTTTTCTTCGAGCTGCACTGAATCCAAGATCTTGTGCGCGGCTTTATCAGTTCCTGAATTCTCGTTCATCTGCCTGGATACCTCGACCAGTCGATGGCGCATATCTACATCGCTAAGCAACACTGAGATTTTGTGTCGGAGAAATTCGTTCGACCAGTCCTTGCGATCAATCCGATGCCCGAGGCCCGTTGCCTCGGCACGTTGTGCGTTGTCATGTCCGTCCCAGCAATAGGGGAGTATCAGGGACGGAACTCCGTAAAACAGTGCTTCGCAAAAACTGTTGTTGCCACCGTGATGAATAAATAGCGCCGCCTGTTCAACAACAGAAGGCTGCGGGAACCAGTCGCCCAAATGAACGTTGTTCGGAATGTCACGGTAGGCTTCCAGAAAGCCCCCGACATTGACCAGAAAACGCGCAGGGATCGTGGCGAAAACGTCGATCATGCGCTTGATCAAATCCGTGTCGATTGCCCCCAGCGACCCGAAACTCATATATACCAGCGGTCCGTCGCTTGCAGGGAACCGGGGCAGTTCGTACGCGCTTTCAAGGCGTACGCAACCTTCTAAAAACACGAACTTATCTTCGGGTAGGGGAAGTTTCCGGTCAAACCGCACTGACCTGGGCGAGAGCAGCAGATTGAGGGTCGGCGAAGTTTCCAGGAATATCCCCGCCGGCAAGGCGGGCAGCCCATGCGCCTTGCGGAATTCGTTGTAACGACGGTGCACCGACCGAGTATGTTGCAAATAAGCTCTTTTAAATGTCTTGCAAGCCGCATCATCCCCAGGTGACAGGCCGGAAAGGTAAGGCGGCACGTTCGGATCAGGGATTTCAGTCTCTGCACAGGACACGATGCGGATCCAGGGACAGCGTGCCTTGGCGATAGCGGGGAACATGACAACATTGTCGAGCACGATCGCATCGGGGTCGATCCGCTCGAGGATCGCGGCAAGCTTCTCCTCGGCGGTGATCGCGGTGTCGACAATGGCCTCCCAGGTTGGGGTGACGTAGGCAGGAAGTTGATCAAGCGGGTTCAGGTTGAAATGCGGTAGGTGGGTATTGATGAACTCCTGCCAGTAGTCCTCAATCGCACCGACATTATTATTAGCGTTCTGCGGCAGGTGATACTCCCTGAAGCCATATTCCGCAAATATCCCGGTGAACCCTGCATGACAGATGAAAACCGGGTTGGCACCGTTTTCCTTGAGCTTTTGCGCGATCCCGACGCAGTTGAGAGCTGCGCCGAAGCTGGCCTCGGGAAAGAAGGCGATTGTTGGTGGTTTGGTCACGTGCGGACCCCTTTCAGCAATGGCGGGATACCGCGATTGGCGGCTTCGGGCCGGCGGATGCGGGAGCGGCGCAAATGCACAGTCATCTGATCGGCTGCAAGATCAAGCTGGTTGCGTTCGAGGCTATCGAGGATTTCCAGGTGCTCGATCATCGCCTGTCTCAGACGGAACCTGGGGATCACGCCACCCTTATGGGTCGCGTTGCGCAGCCGGTGATGGGCCAGCAGCGTGCCCCTCAGAAAACGGTTGCCCGACCCCTCTGCGATCAGGCTGTGAAATTCGAAATCGATCCGCTGGAACACGGCGGCGGTTATGCGGTCTTCGTCACTGCCGAGGAGATTTTCCATCTGGTTGCGCAACAGTCCCGCGCGGTTGCTGTCGATGTTGAAACCCGGTGCGAGCACGGCCTGCGGCTCGGCCATGAGACGGAAATCGAAGCTTTCGTCGATGGCATTGAGCGAATCGACCATGGGCTGAAAAGCCCAGGCGCGGCCGGGCAATTGGGTAACAATGCCATCCTTTGATAGTACTTTTAACGCATTTAGTACTGCATTGCGTGATACCGCATAACGCCGCACCAGCGCACTGACAGACTGCACGTCACCGATGCGCCGTTCGGCCCGGTCCGACAGGATCCGGTGCGCCAGTGAATCCTCGGCGACTTCCATACGCTGCAGGGCCTTGGCGGCCTGGCTGGCGGACCCGATGTTCAGGAAATATCCCTCTTCCTGCCGCCATCTTAAAATATCATTTTCTTCCAGTATTTTGAAAGCCGACCTGATGGGCGTTCGCGACACGCCGCAGGCCTCGGCAAAGGTCTTTTCCGCCAAGTGGTCGCCGGACTTTAGGCCGCGCTCCAGGGCAATGCTGAGAACCTGCTGTGCAAGCGCGTAGTGGTTGGGTCTGGATGTTCGGCGGGCTCCGGCCATTTTCTGCGCATTTCTCCCGATCCTGATTGTCGCGACCCGTGGGCCGCAATTACGAACAGCGAATACAGTTTGACGTACTTTTCATAGTAATAATACTGTAATGCATGGCGGTTCGCAATATCCGCCTGCGACATGACCCCGAGTGCCCCGCATCTCAAAAGGGCGACCGGTGGCAACAGATGGAGGATTGGAATGAACCGAAAAAACGCGATCCGTAGAACGATGCTGGGCGCCGGGCTGGCCTGTTGCGCAAGCGCGCTCATGGCCGGGGAACTGGTGGTGTCCAACTGGGACGGGTACATGGCGCCCGATGCGATTGACAGCTTCAACGCGGCCAGCGGACACGCGGCCGAGCTGGTTCTGCACGGCACCAACGAAGAGATCATGGGCAAGCTCATCGCGTCGAAAGGTAAGGGCTATGACGTGGTCTTTGTATCCTCGCCTTTTGCCGAGGTGCTGCACAATCTGGGTCTGGCGGAGGATCTGGATCACGCCAAGATCCCCAATATCTCGAACCTCTACGCGCAGGCGACCGAGCTTGAACACGACCCGGGTAATGCCTTTTCGGTTCCCTATGCCTGGGGCACGACCGGGCTGTGTTACCGCTCGGACCTTGTAAGCGACACGCCCGATAGCTGGATGGACCTTCTGACCCCCAGCGAGGATTTAAGCGGCAAGACCACGATGCTGGCCACCGATCGCTGGCTTTTGGCGGCGGGGCAGCTGGCCAAGGGTTATTCGGTCAATGAAACCGACCCCGACAAGCTGGCCGAAGTGCGCGACCTCTTGATCGACGCCAAGGGCACGCTTCTGGCCTATGACGACACGACCTTCTACGCCAAGCTGGTGTCGGGCGAGGCCGAGCTGGTTCATGCCTGGGACGGCTGGTGCAACTATGGCATCGCCGAGAATGCCGACATCAAATACGTGATCCCCGAAGAGGGCTCGGACCTCTGGGTCGACACGATGGTGATCCTGAAAAGTTCCGAGAACAAGGATGCGGCCTATGAGTTCGTGAACTTCATCCTCGACCCCGCGAACCACGGCTGGGCGGCCGAGAACATCCTCTACAAGGTGCCGAACGAGACCGCGATGTCTGGGCTTTCCGAGGATTTCATCGCGCAATTCCCGAATATGGGCATCGGTCCGGATGAGCTTTTGGGGTACGAGCAACTCCGGGATGTGGGTGAGGCGCAGCGCGACTATTCCCGCACCGTGTCCGAGATCAAGGCGGCGAACTGATCCGGCCCAAGCGGCACGCCCGACCCGGCACGTCACGATGACCGGGCCGGGCCCCCGCCCTGATCCCTGAAGGCCAGCATTTGCCGCCCGCGCGGCAGGACCCGGAACATCCGATGACCGACCGCAAACCCCTTTACCTAATGTCGCCGGCGCTGGCCTGGCTGACCGCGTTCATGGTGGTGCCGTGCCTCCTGATCCTGGCGCTGGCCTTCTTTCGGCGCGGTATCTATGGCGGTATCGAATACACCTTCACGCTGGAAAACATCGCATTGGTCTTTGATCCGCTTTATGCGGGCATCTTCTTGAAATCCGCAGGCATCGCGGGCCTGTCGGCCCTGATCGCCGTCATCGTCGGCTATGCCGCCGCCTATGCGATTGCCGCCGCGCCTGCCCGGCGCCAGCCGGTGCTGCTCTTTTTCGCGGTCCTGCCCTTCTGGTCGAACTACCTGGTGCGCACCTATGCCTGGATCGTGCTCTTGAACCGCGAAGGCCTGATCGCTTCGATGGCGCATTGGCTGGGCTATGACGGTGAATTGCCCAAGCTGCTCTATACCGAAAGCGCCGTGGTTGTCGGCCTCGTTTACAATTACTTGCCCTTCGTGATCCTGGCCTGCTACGCGCCCCTGTCGCGCCTCAACCCCGAGATTGCCGAGGCCTCGCGCGATCTGGGTGGGTCGGGCTGGACAACCTTCCGGCGAGTGACCCTGCCGATGACCTTTCCGGGCGTGGCCACTGGGTTCGTCTTTGTCTTCGTGCTGTCGATCGGCAACTTCGTGACGCCCGCGCTCTTGGGCGGCGGACAGTTCCAGATGATCGGCAATCTGGTCTATGCCCAGTTCCTCACCGCCAATGACTGGCCCTTCGGCGCAGCGCTGTCCATGTTCCTGATTGCGATCATGATGGGGCTTCTGACACTGCAGACTTTCGCCACCGAGCGCGCCTCGGGCGCCCGTCCGGAGGCAACGTGATGCGCGCCCAAGCCAATCCCCGCCTCATGCTGATGATCCTGTCGGCGGTATTCGCGTTTCTCTATATCCCGATCTCAGTGCTGGTGGGGCTGTCATTCAACGAGGGTGGGTTGCCCACCGCCTGGACGGGATTTTCCACCAAATGGTATGGCGAGCTTCTGCGCAACAGCGACGTGATGGGGGCCGCGTTCAACACGCTCATCGTCGCGCTGGTCTCTACCGTGCTGGCCACCATCCTTGGCACATTGCTGGCCATCGGGGTCGAGATCCGCCGTCGCAAAGGCCGGTTCATCGAAACCATCATCTTTGCCCCGATGATCATCCCCGATATCGTGCTGGCGATCGCGCTCCTCAGTTTCTTCTCGCTGCTCGACGTGACGCTGGGCCTGCATACGGTGATCCTGAGTCACGTGGTCTTCAACCTGGCCTTCGTCTGTTCGGTGGTCCGCGCACGGCTGAAAACCTTCGACTGGTCAGTGGTCGAGGCCTCGACCGATCTTGGCGCCTCGACACCGGTGACGCTCTGGCGGATCGTGTTGCCGGTGATGCTGCCCGCAATCATTGCGGGCGCGCTTCTGGCCTTCACGCTCTCGGTCGATGAATTCATCATCGCCTTTTTCACCGCCGGGGCAGGGCGCGATTCCATCACACTGCCGATGCAGATCTTCGCGATGATCCGGTTCGGCGTGACGCCCGAGATCAACGCGCTGGCGACTATCGTGATGGCGGTCTCGGTCATCGCGCTGGCTCTTTCGCAACGGCTCAACCGCGGGGGGCTTCCGGGGCAATGACACTGCTTTCCCTGCGCAACATCCAGAAACATTTCGGTGCTGTCCGGGCGGTGGATGGTATTGACCTGGACATCCGCGAAAACGAGTTTTTCGCACTGCTGGGTGCATCGGGGAGCGGCAAGACAACGCTTTTGCGCCTGCTGGCGGGATTCGAGCCCCCGACGGGGGGCGAAATCCTGCTGGATGGCCACGATATCTCTGCCATACCGCCGAACAAGCGGCCCGTGAACCTGATGTTCCAGTCCTACGCGCTTTTCCCGCATATGAGCGTGGCGCAGAACATCGCCTACGGGCTGGAGATGGAGAGGCTTCCGCGCGCCGAGATCAAAACCCGCGTGGACGAGATCCTTGAGGTGATCCAGCTAGGCGACCTGGCGAAACGCAAACCCGATCAGCTTTCGGGCGGGCAGCGGCAGCGGGTGGCGCTGGCCCGCGCGCTGGTCAAACGCCCGCGTCTCTTGCTGCTCGACGAACCCCTGGGGGCACTCGACAAGAAGCTGCGCGGCGAGATGCAATTGGAATTGAAACGCATCCAGGACGAGTTCGGCATTACCTTCATCATCGTCACCCATGACCAGGAAGAGGCGCTGGTGATGGCCGACCGGATCGCGATCCTGCGGGATGGCAAGCTGTTGCAGTGCGGCACCCCGCACGAGATCTATGAACACCCTGAAAGCCGCTTTGCCGCCGATTTCATCGGGGTGATGAATTTCCTGCCGGTCGAGCAGCGCGACGGGAAATTGCTGACGGCTTCAGGCGACGTGATCACCGCCGCGGACGCGCTGGACGCAGGCCAACGCGGAGTCGCCGCCGTGCGCCCCGAGCGCCTGCATCTGGGCGATGCGCAAGGCGAAAACCGCCTGACCGGCAAGGTCAGCGCGCTCGCCTATCACGGGCTTGATCTGCAACTCCATCTCATGAGCCCTGCCGCACCCGACCCGGTGATGGTGCGGCTGACAGCGGATGAGGCCGAAACCCGGCGACTCGCCATCGGCGAAGAGGTAACCGTTAGCTGGGCGGCCAAAGACACGAGGATTTTCGCGGTCTGACTGCTTGAGCCAAACATCGCCGCGCAATGCGGCAGCGACAACAGAGGAGACAAAGATGACCCAGAAGACTTTCGCATTTTTCCCAGAGGCCGCGTTTGGCCCTGCGCTGAATTCGGTCGGGATTGCGCAGGCGGTGGAACGCATGGGCCACAAGGCGGTATTCCTGTCGGACCCGGGCTTTGTCGAGGTCTACGAGGGTTACGGGTTCGAGGCCCATCCGGTGGCTCTCTCCGAACCGATGCCGCCCGAGCAGATGGCGAAATTCTGGGAAGATTTCATCAACGGCCATATCCCCAATTTCCGCAAGGCACCGATCGACCAGATCGACAATTACGTCAAGGAATGCTGGGAGGCGATCGTCGACAGCGCCAAATGGGCGCAAAAGGACCTGCCCGGCATTCTGGACAAGATCAAACCGGATGTGATCTCGGTCGACAACGTGATCCTCTTCCCGGCGATCAAGCAGTTCGGCGTGCCCTGGGTGCGGATCATCTCGTGTTCGGAAAACGAGATCGAGGATGACGCGATCCCGCCGCACCTGTCGGGCATGTCCGAAAACGACACAGCGGGCCATGCCGCCTTCCGGGCGCGGTTCAACGAGGTGATCAAGCCCATCCACGACGATTTCAACGCCTTCCTGGCCGACTGTAACGAGGATGCCTATCCCCTGGGCGAGTTCTTCGAGGCCTCGCCGCATCTGAACCTGCTGCTCTATCCCGAACAGGCGAAATACAAACGCGCAAAGCCGCTCGACCCGGCGCGGTTCCAGTATCTCGAGGGCTGCGTGAGGCAGGATGAACCTTATGAAGTGCCCACTTTCAAGAAAAACAATGACGGACCGCTGCTCTATATCTCCTTCGGGTCCCTCGGCGCGGGTGATACCGACCTGCTGAAGCGCCTGATCACGCTGGTGGGCAACAGCCGCTACCGTGCGCTGGTAAATGTCGGCGATTACGAAGGCGAATACAGCGACATCCCCGACAACGTGGTGATCCAGAGCTGGTATCCGCAACCCTCGGTCATTCCGCAGGTGGATGTGGTCATCCATCACGGCGGCAACAACTCGTTCACCGAATGCCTCTATTTCGGCAAGCCTGCGATCATCATGTCCTATGTCTGGGACGGCCATGACAATGCCATGCGTGTTCAGGAAACCGGCCATGGCTTCCGCTCGGACCGCTACGACTGGACCGATGAAGACCTGACCGCCAAAATCGAAGCCTGCCTGAACGATAAGGACATGGCCGCGCGACTCAAATCGACCTCGGCGCATATGCAATCGCAGAACGGGCAGGAAAAGGCCGCAAAGCTGCTGGTCGGTCTGGTGGAGTGATCCTGTGACGGACCTAAACGCCTCGGCGCCGCATATCCACGACGCGACCATGTATGATGATCTGGTCGATTGGGGCCCACAGCCCGACATGGTCAGGGGCCAGTCGTATTCAACCGGGCGGCTTCTGCACAAGGGTCCGGGCAACTCGCCCGAATGCGGCATCTGGGTCTGCACGCCGGGCACGTGGAAGATCTCGGTGCCGCGCGACGAGTTCTGCCATTTCGTCGCGGGCCACGTGATCTATCGCCGCGACGGCTCGGACGAAGTGATCGAGGCCCGCGCGGGCACCTGCGTGCTCTTTCCCGCCGGGTGGGAGGGCACGGCGGAAATCACCGAAACTCTGCGCAATATCTACATGCTGGTTTGAGAAGGACAAAAGCCATGAAAGCACCGGTCATGCGTAACCCGTTGCAGATTACCGACACCGTGGATTGGGGCGTGATCCCGACCATGATCGACGGCGAAAGCCGCACCTCGGGCAAGCTGCTTTACAAGGGTCCCGACGGCCAAAGCGAATGCGGGCTTTGGATTTGTACGCCCGGCAAATGGGAATGTCACGTGACCCGGGATGAGTTCTGCCACTTCCTCGAAGGTCGCTGCACCTATGTGCACGAAAGCGGCGACGTAATCGAGGTCGCGCCCGACACGGCGGCCTTTTTCCCGCAGGACTGGAAAGGGGTCTGCACCGTCCATGAGACTGTCAAGAAAGTGTACATGATCCGATGAGTGATATCCTCTCGCCCTGCTACTACCTGGCCCCGCGTTATCACTCAAGCGCGGGTGCCGCGCATGACGTGATCGACCCGGCGACGCTTGAGGTGGTCGCGCGGCGCGGTGACGTGACGGCGGCGGAGCTTGACGGCGTTCTGGCCCGGGTGAACGCGGCGCAGAAACTTTGGGCGGGAACCGACGCCAAGACCCGCGCCGCGCATCTGCACCGTCTGGCCGCCCGGATCGAGGCCACCGACATGACCCGCTGCGCCACGCTAATGAGCCGCGAGATGGGCAAACCCTACCCCGAAGCCATCGGCGAGGTCGCCAATTGCGCGCCGATCTTCCGCTACTACGCCGAGATGGCGCGGGATGAGGCGGGCAAGCTGGCGGGCACCACCCAGACCGGATCGCTGCAATATGCCCGCTACGAACCGCTGGGCGTGTCGGCCCATATCATGCCATTCAACTTCCCGATCCTCTTGATGTGCTGGACCGTCGCGGCCTCTCTGGCGGCGGGCAATGGCTGCATCGTGAAACCTGCCGAGGCGACCACGCTCTCGACCCTCGAATTCATGAAGGTCTTTGATGACATGCCCGCGGACCTCGTCGCCTGCGTGCCGGGCGGGGCCGAAACCGGCCAGGCGCTGGTTGACAGCCGCCAGACCCATGCGGTGGCCTTCACCGGTTCGGTCCGCGCGGGCCAGGCCGTGGCCGAAGCCGCTGCGCGCCGCCTGAAACCGGCGGTGATCGAGGCGGGCGGGTCCGATCCGATGGTGATCACCGCCCACGCACCGATTGACGTGGCCGCCGCCGGGGCCGTGACTGGCGCCTTCCACCTGACGGGCCAGGTCTGCACCTCGACCGAGAGGCTTTACGTCGTGGACGCCGTTCATGATGCCTTTGTCGAGGCTTTCGTGGCCGAGACCCGGCGGCTCAGGATCGGCAATGGCCTGGAAAAGTCCGAGATTGGCCCGCTGGTCAGCGAGGCCGCCCGCGACAAGGTCGAGCGTCTGGTGGCGGATGCCGTGGCCAAGGGCGCGACGGTCGCCTGCGGCGGGCGCAGGCCCGAGGGGCTGAACCGGGGCTGGTTCTATGAACCCACCATCCTGACTGGCTGCACACCCCAGATGGACCTGCTGAGCGAAGAGATCTTCGGCCCTGTCGCCGCCATCCTCCGCGTACCCGATTTCGACACCGCCATCGCCATGGCCAATGACAGCGATTTCGGTTTGGGCGCCTCGATCTTCACCACCGATCTGGCCGAGGCGCATGAGGCGTCCGAGCGGCTTGAGGCGGGCGTGGTCTGGATTAACAACCCGATGATCGACAACGATGCGCTGCCTTTCGGCGGCTGGAAGAATTCGGGGATTGGGCGCGAACTGGGCCGGATGGGGCTCGATACGTTCCGGCGGACGAAAATGGTCATCCTCGACCACAAGCCAGTGCGCCATGACTGGTGGTACCCTTATCCAGATGACTGGTTCCTCGACGCCGGTGGCCGCAAACATGTCTGACGAAAATACGCGCAGGGTAGCACCGCAATCCGTGCCCTACTGGCTGGATCGGACCGCGGCTAAATGCCCCGCGCTTGAAGCAGAAATCACTTGCGATCTCGCAATCGTCGGCGGTGGCTTTACCGGGCTCTGGTCTGCGATCAAGGCGCGCGCACGACAATCATCCCGATATTCGACTATGCCTTGATGACCGAGCCTTTGACAGAAGCGCAGCTTGCGGCCATCGGTTGGCAGGAGCGACACGGTGTGGCCGTCAGCGGCAACCAGTTCCATTATTCCCGCAAGACCGCGGATAATCGGATCCTTTGGGGCGGTTATGACGCGGTCTATCACTACGGCAGCCGGCGCGATGTGGCGCTGTTCAACCGGCCCGAAACCTTCGACCGGCTGCGCGCCAACTTTTTCGCGGCCTTCCCTGCGCTGAAGGGAACTGAATTCAGCCATGCCTGGGGTGGCATCATCGACACCTCGGCGCGCCTGACCTTCTTTGCCGGTACCGCGTTGCAGGGACATCTGGCCTATGCTCTCGGCTTTACCGGACAAGGCGTCTCGGCCTCGCGCTTCGCGGCACTTACCATGCTGGACCTTCTGCAAGGAGTAGAGACTGAGCGAACCAGGCTCCGGATGCTGCGAACGCGCCCCGTTCCTTTCCCGCCAGAGCCGATTCGCAGTATCGTGATCAGCTGGGCGTAAAATGATCTATCCCGAGAGGATCAAACCGGCGAGCGGTCACTGCTTCTCCGGTCGTTGGACCGATTTGGTATAGGATTTGGGTCTTGAAACCAGACGGGATTGGAATGAAGGGAAGGAAGGTGCCCGGCTCGGATGGAACACCCGCTTTAGCGCGCTTATTGCCCGTTCGCGTGTGATGCGGCATCTGGAAGAATGGGCTCGATGCGGTCATCTGAGTGATTTTGTCAGATGTCCGCTTTACAGTCTTCAGCGGTCAAACGCGGCGTGCGACACGGCGACATGTGCGACACCGACGTAACGCAGCCGGTTTTAAACGACGTCCCTTTCAGAGCCATGGTCCCAAACCCATTGATGTACTTTGAATAGCGATTGGCCCACAAAATTGATCAATTTTGATAATTGGCGGTGGAATGGTGGGCATCAGGCGCCTCCCAGCACTTTGGCTTTTGCTTTAATAATGGCTTCAGAAATGTAGCTTTCTCGTTGTTGGAAATATCTCTGCCCGTCGGGGCTGCTTTTCCAGAACTCCAGCAGCTCGTCATGAGTTGTGCCCCGCGCCATCGGTTTTTTGCGTTCGGCTGGGTTATCAGTGAGGTAGGTGGCGATGATCATGTCGTCTTTTCGGATTTCTTCTTCGCCGTCGAAAAGAGCCGGATCGGGATCGCGAACGGGAGGAAATCTTGGCCTATCCCCCATGTGGGGAACGCCTTCAGCCGTTAGTCGATCATAAATCGCTTGCAGTTCTTCTCTGAATTCTGTGTCTTTCGATGGGTCTGTCCATTTTGCCCATGCTCTGGCTTCCTGACGTTCTACGGCGGCGAGGTACATATCTCGGGGTATGGCCAGATGTTTTCGATATCGTGCTATCCTGCCTTTAGGGGTATCAGCCACCGAGCAATTCCAGTCTTGATTGCAGCTCATCCAATTCAAGATGAAGTTGTTCTGTCTCGATAGCTTTTCGGGCGGCTTCAATGGAACGCAACAGCGCGTCTGCTTCATCGGTCGTGATCTGACCTGAAGCAACTGCTCCTAGAACAGAATTCACGGCATTCAAAATGTCTTCAGGGCCGTTTATCTTTGGCAGGACGACTTTGAGCGGGCGACACTTTCGGGGTGGCAGAATGCGCTCAAGGCACAACCGTATTGCGGTCATGTCACCTGCTTTTGCCAAGTCTATCGCCTTTTGCGTAATAGCTTTGGCATCCCCGTCCATCATTGCTTCGGCCGCCAGTGTCGCTTTGTTGCGCACGCCCTTGGGTCTTCCCTTAGGATTTCCGCTCTTACCCTTGGGAAACTTTCCGGCTTTTGAAGTCAAAGCCTGTTTTGCTGCTGTATTTTCAGGCTGCGGTTGCGAATTCGGTACGGTCACAGCTAACGGCTTTCATTGGATATAAGGGTCAGCCTAACTTACCTAAATTTAGTTAAATCTCATAGCTAAATTTGACCTTGAGATATCAACCATCCGAGTTTCTTAATTTATGGTGTTAGGCAAAAGCTGTTGCTTTTTGGCACGGTGCACTGGTTACGGTTCCGGCGGCAAACTGAGACTGGTTCGAATTCGTCTGACGGCACCCACAGTTCCTTTGGCATACCTGAAGCCAACTCAAATTTACCTAGCAGTACCGTCTTGTGAAACGGAAATGCAAAATGAGGCAATGCTCTATTTCTTGTTGCTTTTCTGTTACAATCCAGCGAAAGGGGGGCTGAAAATGGCAAAAAAGGGAACCATCTCAAGGAAGTCCTATGCGGCTGAACTGAAGCGCTTGCAGATTGAGCTGTGCCATCTCCAAGGCTGGGTTCAGAAAACCGGGTCGCGGGTTGTTATTGTGTTCGAAGGGCGAGATGCTGCCGGAAAGGGCGGAGTAATAAAGCGAATAACCGAGCGCGTTAGCCCGCGTGTTTTTCGAGTTGTGGCGTTGCCTGCTCCGAGTGACCGCCAAAAATCCCAAGTTTATATCCAACGGTACTTCGAACACCTTCCGGCGGGTGGCGAGATCGTTCTCTTTGATCGCAGTTGGTACAATCGCGCGGGGGTAGAGCGGGTCATGGGCTTTTGTACCACCAAACAATATGAAACGTTCCTAACCGATGTGCCGGGTTTTGAAAGATATCTTGTCAGAGAAGGCATTGTTCTCCTGAAATACTTTTTCGATGTCAGTCGAGAAGTACAGCAGGATAGATTCAAAGACCGAATGATAGACCCGAGAAAGCACTGGAAGCTTAGTCCCATGGATCTTGAGTCTTGGGCGCGGTGGTGGGACTACACGGAAGCTTACGAGCGCATGATTGCAGCGAGCGACACAGTTGAAGCGCCTTGGTATCGCGTTCCAGCGGACAACAAGCGCCTTGCACGTTTGAATTGCATCGCTCACATACTGAAATCAATTCCATATAAGGATGAACTTTTCACTATCCCAGACTTGCCGAAGCGCAGAAAGCGACGCAAAGGGATGCCAGAAACTATTACGTTTTCTAACACAGTGCCGCAGCTGTATTGAGTTACCGTACTGAACAGACTGGGCGTCTGGGACTAGTCGATTGCTGGCCTAGCGGCTCCAACAACCAGCGTTCAGTGGAAATTCAAACGGTTATCTGCGACGATATTTGTCCAGTTAAGGTCCTATTTTGTTAATTCCGAAATCAGTTGAACACGGCTCGCGGCATCGGATCGACTTACTTGATCTTTGTCCTTGAGGTGCGGATTATAGTGGGAGGTCAATCCATGTCGAAAACGGTAACTCGGTTGTTGCCTTACCTTTTTGTTGCGTTTGCCTTTTTGAGCTTCAGCGCAGCCTACGCTCAGTCAGCAGAAACGGCAGAGCAGCACGTAGACTGGCTGCAATTAGGCATGGGTTTGTTTGGTGGCTTGGCGCTCTTTCTGGCAGGTTTGGATCTTTTGTCTGAAGGGTTAAAGAAGGCCGCTGGAAACACGCTCCGCAATGTTCTTCAGAAGTTGACCGTGAACCGGTTTATGGGCGCTGCAACAGGGGCGTTCGTCACCGGTATTCTGAATTCTTCCTCTGTCACGACGGTATTGGTCGTAGGATTCGTTACAGCCGGTGTCATGACACTGGCACAGTCCGTCGGTGTGATCATGGGCGCAAACATTGGTAGCACCGTCACTGCGCAGTTACTTGCCTTTAACCTTTCCACTTATTCCTTAATCGCGGTCGCGCTTGGCTTTTTCATGACCTTTGGCAGCAAGAATGAGCGCCCCAAGTACATCGGTATGATGATAATGGGCCTTGGCCTTGTGTTCTACGGAATGGGCCTGATGAGCGATGGAATGAAGCCTTTGCGCAGCTATGAGCCCTTCTTGGAAATTCTCGCCAGCATGGAACAGCCACTTTTCGGCATTCTGGCAGGAGCGTTGTTTACCGGGCTGGTCCAGTCTTCCGCGGCCACGGTGGGCATCGCAATAGCCATGGCCAGCGAAGGTCTTCTGTCTCTACAGGCGGGGATTGTTCTAGCCTTGGGCGCGAACATAGGAACCTGTGTTACGGCGTTGCTAGCGGCGCTTGGTAAACCGGTAGAGGCTGTCCGCGCGTCCGTTGTCCATGTTTTGTTCAACATAGCTGGCGTTCTTATTTGGCTGCCGTTCCTAAGCATACTTGCAGATATTGCTGTCAATGTTTCACCTGCGGCAGCAGAAGGTCTGGATGGTAAAGACAAATTAGCCGCAGAGGTGCCTCGGCAGATCGCGAACGCCAATACGATGTTCAATGTCCTTAACACGATGATATTTATTGGCTTCACAACAGCCTTTGCACGCCTCGCGGAAAGATTGGTCCCGGATCGGCCCGAGCCGGAAGACATTATTATCCAGCCTGAGTTCCTGGATGAAGCAGCGCTGGAAGCACCCACGATCGCGCTTGAAAACGTCAGAAGGGAGATCGAGCGAGCCGGTCACATCGCCTTGGAAATGATGGATGCCTTAGGTGAAGGAGCCGAACATCACAACAAGGATGAGTTGGATAACGTAGCAAGACGCGACGATGAAGTGGACATCCTGACCTCGGAAATCATGAAATATCTCGGTCGCATACGGCAAAGCTCACTAACGGAAAGCGAAAGTGAAACCCACCAAAAGCTCGTGACGGCAATTATTGATATCGAGAGTGCGGCTGACATCATCGAAACTGATATGGTTGAACTCTTCAAAACATTCTTCGACGGAGACTATTCCGAAAGCAGTCAAACCACCCGAGAAATGGTAGAAGGGCTATGGACTTGTGTAAGAGAAAGCCTTGAACTTGCAGTTCGGGCCGTCGGGAATAGTGACGAGCGCTCTGCCCAAGAAGTTCTATTGCTCAAGGACGATATTCGAAACCTGTCGGACCAGCTATTCGAAAGACATGCCAAGCGTCTAAACGCTGACGATCCTAGGTACTTAGAACGTGTTCGACTGCTTATGACTTTTATCGAGCAACTGCGCCATATGTACACGCTGACAAAACGCGTCGCAAAAACACAACTTCCAGTCGAGATCGCCACTGAGGCGGCGTAAGGGGCTATAGAAACCGCCTTGATGAGAAAAAAGTGCCCGCTGCCTGCTCGGGTTCCAAACGAGTAGAACAGTTGCATTTTTACAGTCAGCTTGATCAATATTTTAGTTTCAGACGGCAACATAGTCCGCAACACGGTCACTCGAACAGACCGCAGCGAATGCCCGCTTCGAGACCAGAGCAGAAGTTACATGCACAAGTTCAAGAGAATGTTAAAACTGATGCTTTAGGTCTACGTGAACTGGGATGGTGTAAGTTTTCTACAGAACAACGAATGCCGGCCAACTTAACAGATCTGCGGTCGATGTTGCGCACGTGAAAGACGCGACACCGGCCTGACTATCAGAAACGACTTAACTTGCTAAGGAAAGTTGGAATTATGGCTTTCTCAGGCGGATTGCGCCTCTTCACCGTCGTCGCTGAATACCATTGCGAGGTGCTGTCAGACGAAGAGAGCGCGCTATGTATCTCGCAGCGAACGACCGCTTCGAGCCCATTGCTGCCGCTCAAATCCTAGAGCTGTAGAGCGGTGGTCCGTTACGTCTAGATCGCGCGGGGTTCTGTCGGGAAGGACAAGTTCTCCGATCTGCGACTAGTTCGATCAGGCCTCAAAAGACTTAGTAGAATGGCCTGATGGCGCTTTTCAGTTCGTTTTGTGCTAGATTCAAGCTGTCGAAGGAATGGCGGGACAGACTGAGAGGTGCGCTCGAATGAATGAAATCTATGGCCCCGTAGAAGGCGGGTGTTTATGCGGAGCCGTTCGCTATTCGCTCAGCCAGCCACCCCACAATGCCGGTTATTGTCATTGCCGGATGTGCCAAAGAGCCCTAGGGAACCTGTTCGGGGCCTGGATCATGACCAAGAACGAATACCTCCGGTACCCCAAGAATGAGCCGAACTGGTACGCGGCCAGCGATACCGCCCGGCGCGGGTTTTGTGGTACATGCGGCTCACCGATTATTTGGCAACCCGAAGGTAAGGATTTTGCCGCGATCTGGATCGGTACCCTGGATGATCCGACCGCTTACGTACCGCAAGGGCATTGGCATACGGAAGGTAAGATCCCTTGGGTGGACATTCACGACCATTTGCCTGTCCGATCATGAGAAATTTGTAGCACACCAGGTGGAAACTGCGATCTGAGCGCCATAACAGAGGGGTTTAACAGGATTTGAATAGACGTCTGGCCGCTATTTTAGTTGCTGATGTAGTCGGTTATTCGCGCATGATGGGCGAAGATGAAGCGCAGGCTCTAGCAGCCCTGCAGCACTTACGTGACGATCTGTTCGAGCCGGAAGTCGCCAGTAGATCTGGCAAGGTCATCAAGAGAATCGGGGACGGCTGGCTGGTGGAGTTCGAGTCCGCGGTAGAAGCCGTTTCCTGTGCGCTGGGTGTGCAAGACAAACTGGCAAAGAAAGATATCGCGCTCCGTATCGGCATCCATATTGGGGACATCGTGCACGAGGGCGACGATATTTTCGGCGATGGTGTTAACGTTGCCGCCCGGCTCGAGGCGGTCGCTGGTGCCGGTCAGATCGTCATCTCAAACGACGTCAAACGGCTAATCTCGAGTCTCATCAGCCGCAGCTTCCACGACAACGGAGTCGTCCACCTCAAGAACATAATCGAACCGGTGTGGATCTGGAGCTGGCCTGACAGGTTGCCGGTCCCGGCAGCGGAACCGGATCGATTTGGCCGAAAGCCGCGTGTATTTGTAGGCGAATTCGAGACGACCCAGAATGACGCGCAAGAAGTGGCCCGTGCCGTTTGCGAGGATCTTTCAACCATGTTCTCCCGTCAGACTGCCCTCATTCTGGTCGATGACAAGGAGAGCGCGGACTATTTGGTTGGCGGCTCTGTGCGCAGCGCAGGCCCGCGCTATCGCGTTGTCGCGCACCTGACCCATAGGGAGACAGGTGAGCAGGTCTGGTCAGAACGATATGACGAAACCGATGAGGATGTGTTCCGGCTACAGGATCAATGTGGCATCAAGGTTGCCAGCGCCGTGAGAGTGCGAATCTCAATCAACGAAGCCGGGTATGTCGATGATTTACCCTTGGAAAAGTTGACGGTTGAACAACTACTGAATGTGGCCGCCCGGTGCTACATGTCGACGTCGCGGGACATCTGGCTAAGGGCTAGACGGGCGCTTGAATTGGCACTTCAGCATGATCCGGACAACTGGATGGCCTATGCGATGCTCTGTTACGAGGCAACCAGCGAACTGGACTTCGGATGGCGCAGGCTGCCAAACGAAGATGCGGTGCGAACCTGCCGCTATATCGAACGCGCGGTCCGGCTGAACCCGAACAGCGACGTCGTTCGCATGACACATGCCAAGGTTTTGCTTGCCGTGAATAAGGACCATGCAGCTGCCAAGGCCGAGGCGGAACTGGCACTGAAACTCAACAAGAACTTCATGCACGCGGTTGCGCAAATGGCGATGATCGAAGCCTATCTCGGCAACGCCGCAGCGGCGATGACTCTGGCGCGACAGGCCGTTGAAGATGATGCAAGCCATCCCTACCTGTTCTACTTTCTGCGTCAGGCCGGAATCAGTTTCGCGGTTCTGGGGCAGTATGATCAGGCCGCGGAGTACTTCATGAAGGCGGACTTAGCTGCGCCCGGGCTTCCGGCGAACCTGATGGGACTAGCCGCTTCGCGCCAACTCTTGGGAAACACTGAGGGCGCCCGGGAAACGATGGCGAAGCTCACGTCCATCGCTCCTCAATTCAATTTGCTAGAACTTGAGGCTTGGCCCTTCAGGGACCCGTCGGGCTGGGTTCCAATACGGGAGGCCTTGGAAGCAGCAGGCGCAAGGAAAATGCCTCCGATCTCAGTTGTAGGTCGTCGTTTGACTTCATGAATTTCACCGCCTGGATCGAAAGTCCCGAAAGCAGACGCTGAACGGGTTCTACTGAATGATCACCCCAAGCCGAGAGCTGTCGGATAGCCAAGTCGTCAACTGACAGTATGATAAGTTGCGGCATGCAGCGCATGTAAAATCGCAAGATGTTGGAGAGCGGACCAAGTCCCCATAAGGTCCGAGACACTGTCCAAAACTGTTACTCGTCTACCAAAATCCTGCCCGGCTGCCCCTTTTCGTGAATCCTGAAAACGATAATAGTCGCACCTTCATCTCCAGAACGGGCGGTGTGAATCGCCTTCAGCGGCACAATTCCGACGTCCCCTGCTAAAATTTCTTTTTCGTCTTCCCCGACCAGCAATAGAGTTACGCTGCCTTGTAGCATGCATGCAATTTCTTCACCTGGATGCCAGTGTTTGGGTAAGGTCACGTTGGGCGGTAGCGCAATGTGGCTGACGATCACTTCCAATTCGTCAGAGCCTTCTAGGGCATTTGCCAACAAGTCTTGGATTTCCGGGGCTTTCAGGTCAGTCGCTTTCGGGGCCCCGTGTGCAATCGCGGTGGAGACTGCAGCAGCGACAAACAGAGCTACCAATGCCAGAATTTTCTTCATAGCCATTTCCTTTCAAAAACGTTAACCATGTTACTTCTTTTTCGACGAAATCAACTTTACATCTTGGCTTTTATTTTTCAGCCCTCGCCGTTGATCGGACGCCCTTGTACGTTTTTTAGTCCGCTAACTAGACATCCTTCGTCAAAGAAAAAAGTTCGCTTCGAGCCCGAATTGGAATTTCCACCGTGCTAAGCGAAGACGATATCTACAGTCCTCTTTAGTCCACAAGGATCGGTACGTCGTCTGACAGTCGAGGTGCGGAGCGCGGGGTGGTTTCGATCAGCCGATTGGAGCTGTGTTCTTAGCTCAACGGGCAATCAGGACGGTTTTAACTCAGCGGATTTTATAAAAGGGGCCGGCTGGCGACATGTTAATTTGGTCCAGACTGTGGCACGCTATAAGAAATTGTGGACAGGGAGAATGTTATGGTGATCAGAAACACCAAGGGTCGTGGACGCCTTTTTGATAGCGT
>NZ_JBXWSJ010000018.1:0-82563 GCF_059613365.1 Ruegeria sp. BHSA163 | reverse complement strand
CCATGCACCCAATTTCACCATCCAGCGCGATGTAGTTCAGGTCGTACTTGGAGGCTTCCAATTCTTTTGGGTCTTCTTCGGTTGTGTCGCGCAGCTCAGCAATGTCAGGGTGACGGTAAACTGCGTTACCATCAAATCCGACCTTGGCGTCAAGAACCTTTAGATCACCTTTGTCCGAGATGATTAGTGGGTTGATCTCCAACATCTCCATGTCTTTTTCGACGAAGGCGGAGTAGAGCTGACTCATCAGTTTGACGCACTGTTTGACTTGCGCGCCCTCCAGTCCCAGCGAGAATGCGATGCGGCGACCATGATAAGGCTGGTAGCCGGTGGCGGGATCAACCGAGAAAGACAATATTTTTTCTGGCGTTGCAGCAGCCACTTCTTCAATGTCCATGCCGCCTTCGGTCGAACAGACAAACGAGATGCGACTGGTCTGACGATCCACCAACAAGGCGAGATAAAGCTCGCGTTCGATACCCGAACCAGCTTCGATATAAATGCGATTGACTTGCTTTCCCGCGGGACCTGTCTGATGCGTGACCAACGTGCGACCCAGCATCTTTTTGGCTTCTTCTGCGGCTTCTTCGACTGATTTGGTCAGACGGACACCACCTTTTTCGCCTGCGTCGGTCTCCTTGAAAGAGCCTTTACCGCGGCCACCTGCGTGGATTTGTGCTTTAACAACCCAAAGTGGGCCATCCAGTTCTCCGGCTGCGGTTTTGGCTTCCTCGGCGCGCAAAACAGCGCGACCATCGGACACCGGAGCGCCATAGCTGCGTAAGAGAGCTTTGGCCTGATATTCGTGAATGTTCATCGAAACTGTCCCGTCTGACTACGATTAAACCGTAATAGGCGTGTCTAGTGGCCAAGTTTAAAGAGTTTTTTTATTTGTCACGGGAATTTGCTGAAGATTTTTCATATTTGTGATCACAGTATTTTAGGGTGTGATCACAAAGATCTTTCGACCATGGCATGATTCGATATCTTCACCGTGGAAAGGTGGTTTCATATCCAAATCTCAGCGTTTCCGCGACCCTTTCCCAAATGTGATGGGTGTCAAAATTCAGCAGAAGCCAAAAAGAAAACCGGCCCAATAAGGCCGGTTTGGTAAATGCCATGGAAGCCGGATCAGGCCAAAGAGCTGTCGATGCCCTTGCAAGCCTCGATCAGGCCCTTCACCGCGTTTACAGAATTATTGAAACCAGCCTGTTCGTCGTCGTTCAGCTTGATGTCCACGATTCGCTCGATACCTCCGGCGCCGATTACTGTCGGGACGCCGACGTACAGACCTTTGACGCCAAGTTCGCCATTGCAATAAGCCGCACAGGGCAATACGCGTTTCTGGTCTTTAAGATAGGCTTCGGCCATTTCAATTGCGGATGTGGCCGGCGCATAATAGGCAGAGCCGGTTTTAAGAAGACCGACGATCTCAGCTCCACCGTCGCGGGTACGCTGGACAATTGCATCAAGTTTTTCTTGAGTAGTCCATCCCATTTCCACCAAGTCGGGCAGAGGAATTCCGGCAACTGTCGTATAACGAACTGACGGTACCATTGTGTCACCGTGTCCGCCCAGAACAAATGCAGTCACATCACGCATGGACACATTAAATTCTTCCGCGAGGAAATGAGCGAAACGAGCAGAGTCCAAGACACCAGCCATGCCGCATACTTTATTGTGTGGAAGGCCCGAAAACTCGCGCAAAGCCCACACCATCGCGTCCAACGGGTTGGTGATGCAGATCACGAACGCGTCGGGTGCATGCGCAGCAATGCCTTCACCGACCGACTTCATGACTTTCAGGTTGATGCCCAGCAAGTCATCGCGGCTCATCCCTGGTTTGCGGGCAACGCCTGCAGTCACGATGCATACATCTGCGCCAGCGATATCGGCATAGTCACTGGTGCCTGACAATGCTGCGTCAAATCCTTCTGATGGGCCGGATTCGGCTATGTCGAGCGCTTTGCCCTGCGGCAACCCCTCTGCGATGTCAAACAGGACAACATCACCCAGCTCTTTGACAGCAGCAAGATGCGCAAGCGTGCCGCCGATGTTCCCCGCGCCGATCAGCGCAATCTTGGGTCTGGCCATTTGGAATATCTCCGGTCGGTTTTAAAATCGAGATTTTGCTAGTCGGTTAAGCCGCCGTGCGCAAGGGTCGAGCAGCGCGGCATGCGACCGCATACTGTTTGCAACGATCAAGCTTGATGCGCTAAATGGCCAATGACACAGGCCGATTCCGGGGCGTTGCATGTTCGAAATGAACCTGATGTTTTTCGCTGTGGCTATTCCGGCCGTGATCTTTGCAGGTATTTCAAAGGGCGGATTCGGCTCGGGCGTTGCGTTTGCATCGGCGTCGATTCTAGCTTTGATTTTGACGCCGGGACAGGCGCTGGCCCTGATGTTGCCACTATTAATGGTAATTGATGTCGCCACGCTTGGACCCTTTTGGAACCGTTGGAGTTGGCCAGAAGCGCGCCTGTTGATGCTGGGCGCGGTCCCGGGAGTCGCCCTGGGAGCGATTTTTTTCGAGGTGACAGATGATGATTTCCTGCGTCTTTTGATAGGCGGAATTTCGGTTGGTTTCGTTGCCTGGCATGTTTCTCAATCCAATGGCTGGATCAACGGTTTCAGGCAAAAATTGCCACCTTCGGTTGGAATATTCGCTGGGCTTGTCGCTGGTTTCACCAGCTTTGTTAGCCACGCTGGCGGCCCACCAGCCGCTGTTTATCTTCTGTCCCAGCGCCTGACCAAGACAGAGTTTCAGGCCTGCACGGTTTTGGTTTTCTGGGTTATCAATATCGCAAAATTTGTTCCCTATGCCTATTTGGGGATGTTCACTTGGCATACCGCGTGGGCTGATTTGTTGCTTGCGCCATTTGCGATTTTAGGTGCTTGGCTGGGCGTTCGGGCGCATTGGATGATCTCTGAACGACTTTTCTTTATGATCGCTTACGTATTGTTGACGATCACGGGCACGAAATTGATATGGGATGCATTAACCTGAAGGTGCGGATTGACGCATAAATGGTGCGCTGACTGGGTCAAAAGAACGAAGTTTCCGCCATAACCGAAATCGCTTTTCGAAATTCCAATGTTGTAAGAGTATTAGGACGGGAGCGCATGTGTGAGAAATCCTTAACATGCATCGCGTGTTGCCCCGCAGAAAGCTTGGATGCTGCGACGCGGCAATTTTGCGCTTGAACTTTCCGTCAAAAAATGCCCCATTTCGCGCAACTTTATTACCAAGGGAGAAGCCGGTGGATCCCCGTCAACGTCCGTACCGTTCCGTTCTATACATTCCAGGCTCGAAAGAGCGGGCCTTGGAAAAAGCGCGCTCACTGTCAGTGGACGCAATTATTTTCGACCTTGAGGACGCAGTCGCGGCAGATGAAAAAGAAAATGCTCGTGAAACTTTAAAAGCCGCACTGATTGCAGGAGGGTACGGTTCACGTGTCAAAATCGTACGGATCAACGGTTTGGATACCGAATGGGGGCGTGCGGATGCTTTAGCCGTTCGCGAAATGGATGCTGACGTAGTTCTGTTGCCGAAAGTGAACTCAGCGTCGGATGTACAGGCGTTGTCGACAATCACAGGTGATCTGCCGATCTGGGCAATGATGGAAACGCCACGAGGGATGCTGAACGCGGCGGAAATTGCGGCCCATCCACTCGTGGCAGGGTTCGTCATGGGCACCAACGATCTGGCAAAAGAGTTGCAAACCCGCTTTCAACCCGACCGCTTGCCGCTGATGACCTCGCTGGGATTGTGTCTGCTGGCTGCAAAGGCTGAGAGCCTGATTATTGTCGATGGCGTTTATAACGCCTTCAAGGATGACGACGGCTTGGCGGCAGAGTGTGATCAAGGTCGCGCTATGGGTTTCGATGGCAAGACACTTATTCATCCTGCGCAGGTTGAAATTGCGAATTCAGCTTTCGCGCCTTCGGATGCAGAGGTCGACTTGGCCCGACGTCAGATTGCCGCCTTTGAAGAGGTCGAGGCACAGGGATTGGGCGTTGCCGTCGTTGATGGGAAGATCGTAGAAAACCTGCACATTGTAACTGCACGTGAAATTCTGGCAAAAGCAGAGGCGATTTCAGAATTGCAAGCGGGGTAGGCCAGCATGGGCTTTTTTCTTCTGATCCTTGGTGTGGCCCTATGGTGGGCTGCGCATCTGTTCAAACGTATTATGCCAGAAAAGCGCGCAGCTCTTGGTGATGCAGGCAAGGGCGTAGTCGCCTTGGCGTTGGTCGTTTCGATCCTTCTGATGATCTTCGGCTACCGCGTGACTGATTACATTCATGTCTGGGCGCCGCCGTCCTTTATGGTTCACATCAACAACCTTCTTGTTCTAATCGCTTTCTATCTTATGAGTCCGGCAGGCCAAAAAGGGCGTTTGCTGAGCAACGTTCGTCACCCAATGTTGGCTGGCTTCAAACTGTGGGCATTCGCTCATCTGTTAGTCAACGGCGACCTAGCCTCGATCGTGCTGTTCGGAGGGCTGTTAGCTTGGGCTGTAGTCGAGGTGATTGTCATCAATCGTGCCGAACCCGAGTGGACGCCCGGCGAGCCTGGCACCTACGGCAAAGACGCGATGTTCTTTGTCGGTTCCATTGTGCTTTTGGGTGTCGTGGGATACATTCACGGGCTGGTCGGTCCTTCCCCGTTTGCATCATAGAAGGTTGAGGCCATGGCCAAGCTTTATCGTTTATTGACAGAAGAGGACACCTCGGCGTTCTGCCACAAGGTATCCGAAGCGTTGGCCAAAGGTTGGGAATTGTATGGGGATCCCACCTATGCCTATGACGCAACCAGCAAGGTGATGCGTTGCGGGCAGGCCGTGACCAAAGAGATTGCGGCTGATTATTCCCCTGAAATGAAATTGGGACAACAATAATGGCAAAAACCAACCCCGGTCGGTTCTTTGAGGACTACGCCGTGGGGCAGGTCCTGCACCACCCTGTGCCGCGAACTGTCACCAATGGTGAACGCGCCCTGTACCATGCGCTCTATCCGTCGCGTCATGCTCTCTATTCTTCAGACGAATTTGCGCGGTCATGTGGCTTGCCACAAAGCCCTGTTGATGATCTGGCGGCATTTCACGTGGTTTTTGGCAAGACAGTACCCGACGTTTCGTTGAACGCTGTGGCCAATTTGGGTTATGCCGAAGGACGCTGGCTGGGTCCTGTCCACCCCGGCGACACACTGCGGTCAGAGTCCGAGGTGATCGGACTAAAGCAAAATTCGAACGGCAAAACGGGTGTCGTTTGGGTGCGTACCAAAGGCTTAAACCAACGAGAAGAAGTAGTCATTGAATACGTCCGCTGGGTCATGGTGAGGAAATCGAATCTGGATGCCCCTGCGCCTGAAACGGTCATACCCGAACTTAACAAGGCGCTTTCAGCTCAGGACCTTGTTGTACCAAAGGGATTGGATTTTTCGAACTACAATTTCTTGCAAGCAGGCGAAACACATCGCTGGGGCGACTATGCGATTGGTGAAACTATAGATCATGTTGCCGGTGTGACTGTTGAAGAGGCCGAGCACATGTTGGCAACTCGCCTTTGGCAGAACACGGCCAAAGTCCACTTTGATCTGACTTTCCGACCAGAGGGGAGGTTGATTTATGGTGGCCATGTGATTTCGATGGCGCGGGCCTTGTCATATAACGGCTTGGCCAATGCGCAAATGATCGTGGGTCTCAACGGTGGCGCGCATGCAAACCCGTGTTTCGCGGGTCAGACCATCAAGGCTTGGTCTGAGGTGTTGGACAAGGCAGATACAGACGTTCCTGGCGTGGGTGCAATACGACTTCGTCTTGTAGCAAACAACGGCGGCGCCCCGTTCGAATTAAAGAGCGAAGACGGGCGTTACCTGCCACAAGTCTTGCTCGATTTGGATGTCTGGGCGCTAATGCCAAAATAGTTTTCCTTGCAGAGACTGAACGTTTCAACGGATGACTAAGCATCCCTCGATCAGTCTTGAGGCCACCGCGTATCGAGCGGTTTTTGACTTACAGTTTAAATGTCTGCCTGACAGGAAATTGAATTGCCGAACCTTCAACTGTGTTAGGGTTGCAAAATGCAAATATTGCGCGCGGCTACTTTGGCAATCTTGAGTGCGACTCCGGCCCTCGCATGCGATCTGGCATTGGCCCTGGCTGTTGATGTATCTGGCTCGGTCGATTCCACTGAATACAGGATTCAGATGGATGGGTTGGCGGCGGGGCTGCGCGACCCGGTGGTGTCTGAAGCTTTAGTCAGGGGTAAGTCGCAATTGATGTTGATTCAGTGGACAGGTAGTTCTCGCCAAAGAATTACGATACCTTGGACGAAGATTGACAGTTTTGCATCACTAGATGCTTTTGCCAGCGAGGTCGCCTCAGATCCACGCGTTTGGCGAAACTTTTCGACGGCTATTGGCGAGGCATTGTCGGTTACTGTGGCGCGGTTTGACGAGGTGTCCGAATGTTCACGCCATTTGATTGATCTGTCAGGTGATGGTGTATCCAACGAAGGTATCGAACCATCCGAATTGCGCGACTTGCTGCGTGACCGTGGAATAACTGTGAATGCAATTGCAATCGAAGAAAGTGAGCCGGACCTGACGGCATATTTCTTTGAGAACGTTATCGCTGGAGAAGGGGCATTTGTAGTTTCTGCTGCGGGATTTGCTGATTACCCAGAACGCATTAGAAAAAAGTTGCTGCGCGAAGTGACGCAGCAAACAGCGGATTTGGATTGAAAGTCCAAAGATTCGTGATCACATTTCCACACTTCGGAAATCGCTAACATTGATTTAAGTGAATTTGTTATGTGATCACGAGAATATTTTGTGTGATCACATAAGCATTTTATCTGTATTTTTCGGTTTAAATTGACGGTTTTTGCATTCGCAGCACGTGACAGTCTAGCAAAAAACAGTAAAACCATCGGTAGCCAAATGAAAAGGAGCCGACATGGCCGATGTAAATCGGGGCGACCGCCCTCTTTCACCACATCTTTCGATATACCGCCCACAGATGACGTCTGTGTCATCCATCATGGTTCGGATCACTGGCATCGCCGCGCTGGCTTTTTCCTTTTTTGTCGTTTGGTGGTTGCTGGCCGCCGCCACCAGTGAAAGTGCATTTAACTTTATTGACGGTTTAATGCGAAGCTGGCTTGGCGATCTGGTGATGTTCCTGGCTGCTTGGGCGATATACTATCACATGCTGGGTCGGCTGCGGCATGTAATCTGGGACCTGGGATATTGCGTCGATGTTGAAGTCTCGGAAAAGCTGGGGATCGGGATGTTCATCTTGGCGACCATTCTGACTTTCGTCACAGTACTTGCGGTTTAAGGAGTTTGGCCATGCAAAGTTACCTCACAGACCGCAAACGGGCGCTGGGAACTGGGGCCGGCAGACACGGCACCCATCATCATTGGCAGATGATGGCAAGCTCGACTGCTCTTGTCTTTTTGGTTCCACTGTTTGTTTTTACTTTCGCCAATGGGCTCGGCGGCACTTATGAAGAAGTGGTCGCATATTACAGCCGCCCGTTTCCTGCAATTATCACAGGGCTGACTCTGGTGGTTGTCATACTTCACCTTGTACGAGAAGCGCAGGTTGCAATTGAAGATTATGTGCATGGCGTCGCGGAAAAGCTGAGCCTTATGGCAGTGGCAGCATTTGGTTACACCCTGATGGCGGCGGGGCTGTTCGCCCTTGTCAAGCTTGCCTTGTGAATTACGCGGTAAGGATCAAAAAAGATGACTGCATATGAATATGAAACCCACGAATATGATGTCGTGGTTGTTGGGGCAGGCGGAGCAGGTCTTCGTGCGACTCTAGGTATGGCCGAACAAGGATTGCGAACAGCCTGCGTGACCAAGGTATTTCCGACCCGTTCCCACACGGTCGCTGCGCAAGGCGGTATTGCGGCATCGCTCGCCAACATGGGCCCAGATAACTGGCAGTGGCACATGTACGATACCGTCAAAGGTTCGGATTGGTTGGGTGATACGGATGCCATGGAATATCTGGCTCGTGAGGCGCCCAAGGCTGTCTACGAACTCGAACACTATGGAGTGCCCTTCAGCCGTACCGAAGAAGGCAAGATTTATCAGCGCCCATTTGGTGGCCACACGACCGAGTTTGGCGAAGGTCCCGCCGTACAGCGGACATGTGCCGCGGCTGACCGGACTGGTCATGCGATTCTGCATACATTGTACGGTCAAAGCCTGAAAAATAACGCTGAGTTCTACATTGAGTATTTCGCCATCGATCTGATCATGTCTGAAGACGGTCAGTGTCAGGGGGTTGTCTGCTGGAAGCTCGACGATGGCACGATGCATGTGTTCAACGCCAAGATGGTTGTGCTGGCTACAGGCGGCTATGGCCGAGCCTATTTCAGCGCCACATCGGCGCATACCTGTACCGGTGACGGCGGCGGAATGGTTGCCCGAGCTGGTCTGGCGCTGCAGGATATGGAATTTGTTCAATTCCATCCAACCGGCATTTACGGTTCGGGCTGCTTGATCACAGAGGGAGCACGCGGCGAGGGCGGGTACCTAACCAACTCGGAAGGTGAGCGTTTCATGGAACGTTACGCGCCTCACTACAAAGACTTGGCTGCCCGCGACTACGTTTCACGCTCAATGACCATGGAAATCCGTGAAGGTCGAGGGCACGGAGAAAACGGTGATCATATCCACCTGAACTTAAGCCACCTGCCCCCGGAAACGTTGGCGCAGCGGCTTCCGGGGATATCAGAATCCGCTCGTGTTTTTGCAGGCGTTGATTTGACCAAAGAACCTATCCCAGTTCTTCCCACCGTTCACTACAACATGGGCGGCATCCCGACGAACTATTGGGGCGAGGTTCTGAACCCGGTAGCCGATGACCCGACAGCTGTCGTACCGGGTTTAATGGCAGTGGGTGAAGCCGGTTGTGCATCGGTCCACGGCGCGAACCGTCTGGGTTCAAACTCACTGATTGACTTGGTTGTCTTCGGCCGTGCAGCGGCGATCCGTGCGGGAAAGGTTGTGGATGCCGACGCTCCGAACCCAGTTCTGAACCAGGCGTCTGTAGACAAGGCATTTGATCGTTTTGACGCTATTCGAAACGCCAGCGGTGCGGTTCCGACCGCAGAGCTCAGGTTGGAGATGCAACGAACAATGCAAGATGACGCGGCCGTATTCCGGACTTCCAAGACATTGGCCGAAGGCGTCGAAAAGATGAACGCAATTGCGGCCAAAATGGATGACATCAAGGTTTCGGATCGCAGCCTTGTTTGGAACAGCGACCTTATGGAAACGCTGGAACTGACCAATCTGATGCCAAGCGCGCTGGCCACTATCGTAAGCGCAGAGGCGCGTAAGGAGTCCCGCGGCGCCCATTTCCACGAGGACTTTACCGAACGTGATGATGAGAATTGGCGCGTCCATACCGTCAGCCACATTGACGGCAACAAAGTTGAGCTTAGCTATCGTCCTGTCATTGTCGATCCGTTGACGACCGAGGACGAAGGCGGCATTAGCTTGGCAAAAATCGCGCCCAAAGCGCGGACGTTCTAAGGAGAGGAACTAATGGTACAACTAACCCTCCCCAAGAATTCCCGGATCACCACCGGCAAGACCTGGCCCAAGCCGGAAGGCGCGACCAATGTCCGCAAATTCCAGATTTACCGATGGAACCCTGACGACGGTCAGAACCCGCGTGTCGACACCTATTTTGTTGACATGGACACCTGTGGTCCGATGGTTTTGGACGCGCTGATCAAGATCAAGAACGAGATTGATCCGACACTGACTTTCCGCCGCTCCTGCCGTGAGGGGATTTGCGGTTCCTGCGCCATGAATATTGATGGAATCAATACTCTGGCCTGTATCTACGGAATGGATGAAATCAAAGGCGACGTTAAAATCTATCCACTGCCACATATGCCGGTGATCAAGGACTTGATCCCGGATCTGACGCATTTTTATGCACAGCATGCTTCGATCATGCCTTGGCTGGAAACCAAAACCAATCGCCCTGCAAAAGAATGGAAGCAGTCAATTGAAGACCGCGAGAAACTAGACGGCCTTTACGAATGCGTTATGTGCGCAAGCTGTTCGACCTCTTGCCCCAGCTATTGGTGGAACGGCGACCGATACCTCGGGCCGGCTGCATTGTTGCACGCTTATCGTTGGATCATCGACAGTCGGGACGAAGCCACAGGTGAGCGCTTGGATGAGCTGGAAGATCCATTCAAACTGTATCGGTGCCACACCATTATGAACTGCGCAAAGACTTGTCCAAAGGGACTAAATCCCGCCAAGGCAATCGCAGAAATCAAAAAAATGATGGTCGATCGGGCGGTCTGAACTTAGGCATAATTCGGGTATTTGCCGAAACCTGGCAAGAAGGATCGGTGCAAAACTTGAATATCCTGTTCCTGGCGGAAAGGCAGAAAGATGCCTGTTCTAGTACTTGTATTGGCTGGTGGTGTGTTTGCCTATTTCATCTGGCGTGCGCGAACATCTTCGCTGTCGCGCGATTGCAGATGGCGACTGCACAAAACGCAAGGCGTTTGGCGCTGCAGCTTTTGCGGGGCTGTATCCCCAACCGATGCCCAGCCCAAACTGTGCCTGAAACCTGAACGGGATTGACAATACAATGCGGGGTTTTCCGCGATCAGATTTTGCGCCACTCTTAGTGTTATGTCAGACTTTGAACACTCCACCCGCCCCCCTGTTGATGCCGATGCTCGTCGCGCGATAGCGCCAGTAATCTGCTACCCGAACGAAGGATTGCCAAAACCCGATCTTGACCTTCTGCGAACAGCGCGGAAAAGCGCGTCAAAGACTGGCGAGGTTTTAGTTCCCGCGCGGGACGCGCGATGTTTCGAAGTTCCGGCGGGACATTTCTTTCGTATCACATCAGTTGAAGGACCGCAGGTGGGCGATTTAAACCTGTGGAATCTGAATGATCTGTCCGAGCGCTTTTATTCGGGTAAAACCCGCGCATTGCATGGCACTCACATAACGATTGGAGAGCGGATGTGGTCCAGCTTTCCGCATATGCGTCCGATGGCGACAATCGTTGAAGATACCCTTGGCTGGTATGGCATAGATGCCTACGGTGGTTCGGTTCATGATGTAATTGGCACAAGGTGCGATCCTTATACCGGAAACCTGCTGTCTGGAAGCCAGTACCATCACTGTTGCCATTCTAATCTGACCAGAGCACTGGCCGATCATCTGGAAATCCCGTTGGCGGAAGCAGAACCAGCGGTTCACGATGTTCTGAATGTATTTATGTGCACTGGATTCACGCGGGATACCGGGCAATATTTCATGAAGGCTTCCCCGGTTCGGCCCGGCGATTACCTTGAGTTCTTTGCCGAGATTGACTTGTTAGGTGATCTGAGCGCTTGTCCAGGTGGAGATTGTTCGTCTGAACATTCGTCCGACACCGCACCATGTTTCCCATTGCTGGTAGAGGTTTTTGCGCCTGAAGCTGCAGCCCTGTCTGAGTGGAGAAGCCCGGCGCCCAACGGGTATGACCGCACACACGGGCGATGAAGTTCGGCTGAGGGCCCGGAGCGTCTTTGTACGTCGAGCCGATCCAATTATCAGTCAGGGAATGCAGCTTTTAGGGCGATCTCCACCATATCGCCAAAACTTCGTTCGCGGTCGGAGGAGGGCATTGCCTCGCCCGTAAGTAAATGGTCGGATACGGTCAAAACCGCAAGTGCGCGGCAATTATGGCGCGCCGCAAGGATGTATAGTTCGGCCGCTTCCATTTCGACGCCCAGAATGCCGTGTCGCACCATTTGCTCGTTCAGGTCGGGTCGTTCATCATAGAAGACATCTGAAGAATAAATCCCACCTACGTGTGTGGGAGTACCCTTGGCCTTGGCCGCGGCAACGGCGGCACTCAACAGACTCCAATCCGCACACGGAGCAAAGTTAAGTTCTTTCATTATTCCACGGGAAGGGGTGCTAAGGGTTGTCGACGTCATTGCGATAATGACATCGCGCAAATTTAGGTTATCTTGCATGGCGCCGCATGAACCAATACGGATCAAAGTCTTTGCGCTAAAATCGCGGATTAATTCATTAGCATAAATGGAAAGCGAAGGCATTCCCATTCCACTGCCCTGAATTGTGACCGGATTTCCTTTCCAATTCCCAGTGAAACCCAGCATTCCGCGTACGTCGTTTATTTGCCGGTAATCATCAAGAAACGTTTCTGCTGCCCATTTCGCGCGATAAGGATCACCGGGTAACAATACTGTTTCTGCAATCTCGCCCTTTTCGGCGGCAATGTGAATTGTCATTAGCGAAATGCTCCCGCTAGATTTCCAAATCGGAAATATCTGCACCCGCCTTCAGGGCATCATGAATCCATTGTGGTTTCCGGCCACGCCCTGTCCAAGTTTGCGATGGATCGGCTGGATTGCGGTATTTCGCCTTGGCCTTTTTTCCTTTGGTCGAGCGGGACTGCTCGGATGATAAATCAGCTAACGAGAATCCGTATTCTGCCGCAGCTTTTTCTGCCGCCCTCAAAGCTTCTTTTCGCTCACGAGTTTCCGCGTCCTTTAAGGCTTTTTCGACCTGAATCATTAATTCCAGCAGTTCTTTTCGTGACTTTTTTTCGAGATTGATAGCCATTATTATCCCCATAATGTTACCGACGCTTAAGACGTATTTTCCAAGCTAGTTTTATTTTCTGGATTTATCTATCTATTTCGTGGGGAAAAAGAATCAATTACGATCACTAAATGGGGTTATCTTATTCCGCTGCCAGAGTCTGAGGGTCAACCAAATACACGATATCGCCCATTATTGAGTTTAATTCGAAATTCTTAGGCGTATAAATTTTTGCAACACCCATCGATTTCAATTGCTCGGCGTCTTCGTCGGGAATGATGCCACCAACAACAACTGGAATGTGGTCCAAACCTGAATTGGCCAGCCGGGTCATAACTTCTTGAACAAGCGGAAGGTGGCTGCCAGACAATATAGACAATCCAATGATATGAGCGTCGTCTCGGACTGCTGCTTCTACGATTTCTTCCGGTGTCAGCCGAATGCCTTCATAGCTGATGTCCATGCCACAGTCCCGGGCGCGGAATGCGATTTGTTCCGCCCCATTAGAATGGCCGTCCAACCCGGGCTTGCCTACCAAAAACTTCAGGCGGCGCCCCAGTTTGTCGCTTACGGCATCCACTGCCGCGCGCAAATCTTCCAATCCTTCGGTTTTGTTAGACACTGAACCGGAAACGCCAGTTGGACCACGATAGGTCCCATAAGCCTTGCGCATTTCTTCGGCCCACTCACCTGTCGTGACACCGGCTTTTGCCGCGGCAATAGACGGTTCCATTATATTTGTTCCTGTTTGTGCAGCAGTGCGGAGGCCCTTCAATGCCTTGGTGACGGCGAGATCGTCACGATCCGCTCGCCATGATTTTAGACGCTTAACCTGTTCCTGCTCGACAGCGGGGTCGACGACCATTATGCCGCCATCTTCGGTCTGCAAGGGCGAAGGTTCGCCTTGGGTCCATTTGTTCACGCCAACTACGACGGTTTCGTTTCGTTCAATCCGGTTCAGGCGTTCTGCGTTGGAATCAACCAACCGAGATTTCATATACTCTATCGACGCCACAGCGCCGCCCATTGACTCGAGGTTAGCAAGTTCAGCCCGAGCACCCGATTTGAGTTCTTCCACCTTGGCGTCGACGGCCGGGTTGCCGTCAAACAAATCGCCATATTCTAGCAGATCGGTTTCATAAGCCAGGATCTGCTGCATTCGCATTGACCATTGCTGATCCCAAGGTCGCGGCAAACCAAGCGCCTCGTTCCAGGCAGGAAGCTGAACAGCGCGAGCGCGGGCTTTTTTGGACAAGGTCACCGCCAACATTTCGATCAAGATGCGATAGACGTTATTTTCGGGCTGCTGCTCGGTAAGACCTAAAGAGTTGACTTGAACGCCATACCGAAACCTTCGGAACTTGGGGTTTTCGACACCATACCGATTTTGCAAGATTTCATCCCACAGATCGACAAAGGCCCGCATTTTACACATTTCGGTGACAAATCGGATACCCGCGTTCACAAAGAATGAGATGCGACCACAAAGCGCCGGAAAATCCGCATCCGGTACGCGGGGGCGAAGCTCATCCAGTACGGCAATGGCCGTTGCCAGGGCATAAGCAAGCTCTTGTTCCGGCGTCGCGCCGGCTTCTTGAAGGTGGTAGGAACATACATTCATCGGGTTCCACTTGGGCACGTTGGAATAGCAATACTCCGCAACGTCCGCGATCATCTTCAGCGATGGTTTCGGGGGGCAGACATATGTGCCGCGACTTAGGTATTCCTTTATCAGGTCGTTTTGCACCGTGCCCTGCAGCTCCGAGACCTTCGCTCCCTGTTCCTCTGCAACCGCTATGTAAAGGGCCAACAACCATGGAGCCGTAGCATTGATGGTCATCGAGGTGTTCATCTGTTCCAATGGTATCTGATCAAACAGAACCCGCATGTCGCCCAAGTGACAGACTGGAACACCTACCTTACCAACTTCGCCTCGCGCCAAAGTATGATCGCTGTCATACCCGGTCTGGGTTGGTAAATCGAAAGCCACGGAAAGGCCGGTTTGCCCTTTGGCCAAATTATTGCGGTACAAAGCATTTGACGCCTGAGCAGTTGAATGACCGGCGTAGGTTCGGATGAGCCAAGGGCGATCTTTCTGCGTTTGCGTCATGAAGCAATCCTCGCAAGTTCAAGGGTAACAAAATTTCGTACAATGGCTCTAAAGCGCAATTTTTGAGACATGTCAATTCGCTGCGTTGCGGCATGTCCTGGTTTCTGCAGATTGTGAGTGAACGCGATTGATGGCACTGTGCACCCATGACGCGAACTGTAGAGCTTCCACTGTGGCTTTTTGTACTGATTCTGGTTTTTGCCGCGATCACGTTTGCTTCGCATTTTTTGTTCCCTTCAGTGCGGTGGTTCTTTCGCCGTCGCCTTGAACGGGCAGTTGCACGTTTGAACGAACGGCTGCAAAGGCCCATTCAGCCTTTCAAACTAGCCGGGCGTCACGACATGATTCAGCGGCTAATCTACGATCCGCGGGTCAGCAAGGCGGTACAAAAGCATGCGATCGATACGGGTGTGCCAGAAGCCGTCGCATCTGAACAGGCACAGCGTTATGCACGCGAAATCGTGCCGTCTTTTTCTGCATTTGCCTATTTCAGCTTCGCTATTCGACTGGCCCGGTTGCTGAGTAACGCATTTTACAATGTTCGGCTAACCTATCAGGACGAGGCGGCGATCAATAGTATAGACCCTGATGCGACGGTTGTCTTTGTGATGAACCACCGCAGCAACATGGATTATGTTCTGGTGACCTACTTGGCTGCCAGTCGGTCCGCCTTGTCTTATGCTGTCGGCGAATGGGCGCGAGTTTGGCCGCTTAGCCGATTGATACGCGCGATGGGGGCTTATTTTATTCGGCGCAAGTCTGGAAGTGATCTGTATCGCCAGGTTTTAGCCAGTTACGTAAGCCATGCGACGCAAGCCGGTGTGACGCAAGCGATGTTTCCAGAAGGAGGATTGAGTCTGACTGGCAAGCTTGGCCGTCCGAAGCTGGGTCTATTAAAGTACATCATTGACGGAACTGGTCCTGAGGGTCGCGATGTGGTGTTTGTTCCTGTTGCCTTAAACTATGACCGGGTTTTAGAGGACACAATCCTGACAGCCGCAGCGAAGGATAGCGATCGACGATTCCGTGCGCGGATTGGCGTGGTTACCCGATGGTCGGTTAAGCAGCTTTGGCGCCGTCTGATTGGGCGATATAAACGTTTTGGACTGGCCTCAGTTAGATATGGCATGCCAATTTCCCTGAATTCCTTTCGAAAAGAGCACGAGCGGGATTTAACAACTGATCTGGCCCGAGAATTGATGCAACGTATCGCAAGTGCTTTGCCCTTTGTTCCGCTGCCTGCGGCTTGCCGAGTTTTGGAGCAACACGGCGCTATTTCAGAAGATGATCTAAAGACCCAGCTTCTAATCATGGCGGGTGATGAGCTTATGGAGGGCGCAGAGGTTGCCGTTCAGGATGGAATCGACCAGCTTGTTGACCGACGTCTTGTTGTCCGTGAACGAGGAATGTTGCGTCCGTCCGGGCAAAGATCGGACCTTTTAGCATATTACGCTGCTTCGACGTCTACTCTCTTGCAACCCATTGATGCTGCAGATGCAAAAGATAATTCTGCGATTGCTGGGTCATAAAATTACAAAATCGATACCAAAAACGGTTGCAATATTTCTCTATCGTCAATATTCCATCACTTGAAGCTTGCGATTCTGCGTCGCGGCAAACAGCGAATTCAAGAGGAGGCCAGCATGGCTTTGGACACCGAAAGCGGTATCGCGTCGTACGAGGCTCCGGAAAAGGATCTCTATGAAATGGGGGAAATCCCCCCGATGGGATATGTCCCGAAACAGATGTACGCATGGGCTATCCGGAAAGAGCGTCACGGTGAACCGGACACAGCTATGCAGTTAGAGGTTGTCGACGTTCCGAAACTGGATAGCCACGAAGTGCTGGTTCTCGTGATGGCCGCGGGTGTAAATTACAATGGCGTATGGGCCTCGTTGGGTAAGCCAATCAGCCCTTTCGATGGCCACGGCCAACCCTTCCACATTGCTGGTTCAGACGCGTCTGGAATAGTTTGGGCAGTTGGAGACAAGGTTAAACGCTGGAAAGTTGGCGATGAGGTCGTGATCCATTGTAATCAGGATGACGGCGATGACGAACACTGTAACGGTGGCGATCCGATGTATTCGCCAAGCCAACGGATTTGGGGTTACGAGACCCCTGACGGTTCTTTTGCGCAGTTCACCAACGTTCAAGCGCAGCAATTGATGCCGCGCCCCAAGCATCTGACTTGGGAAGAAAGCGCCTGCTACACGTTGACGTTGGCAACCGCCTACCGAATGCTATTCGGGCACGAGCCGCATGACCTAAAGCCCGGCCAGAACGTGTTGGTTTGGGGCGCGTCGGGTGGCTTGGGTTCCTATGCTATCCAGCTAATCAATACCGCAGGGGCAAATGCGATTGGTGTGATCTCAGACGAAAGCAAGCGTGATTTTGTCATGGATCTGGGTGCCAAAGGCGTGATTAACCGCAAAGACTTCAATTGCTGGGGCCAGTTGCCCACGGTGAATACTCCGGAGTACGCGGAATGGTTTAAAGAAGCGCGAAAGTTCGGTAAGGCGATCTGGGACATCACCGGAAAGGGTGTAAATGTCGACATGGTGTTCGAGCACCCAGGTGAGAGCACATTTCCGGTTTCGACCTTCGTCGTGAAAAAAGGTGGAATGGTTGTGATTTGTGCCGGGACAACTGGTTACAACTTGACCTTCGATGTTCGCTACATGTGGATGCATCAAAAGCGTTTGCAAGGCTCCCATTTCGCACATTTGAAACAGGCATCTGCGGCAAACCAACTAATGGTAGAGCGTCGATTGGATCCCTGCATGTCCGAGGTGTTCATGTGGAATGATCTACCCGAGGCTCATATGAAAATGATGCGTAACGAACATAAACCTGGGAATATGTCCGTGCTTGTTCAGGCACCCCGGACAGGAATGCGCACGCTTGAAGAGGTTCTGGCTGCGCGCGGCTGAAATCATACGAGTAAATGAAAGGCGCCCGCAACTTGGATTGCGGGCGTTTGTTTGTTTATCAGGTGCTTACACCAAACGATCCCACTATTTCTGGGGAGTAGAAAGCGGTGAGTAGGCCGAATTATTATGTACATGCTATGGTTGTATTAACCCTTTGTTAACTATTTCAGGGACACCCTCAATGGCGAAAAATGAGTGGATACTGGACGTTCTGTCGGACCTCAACGCCTTTGCTGTGGCGAATGGGATGAACGCGCTTGCCGAACAGCTGGCTGACACCAGCCTGATCGCTGCGGCCGAGATAGCGTCCATACAGGATGAGGCGCGGGCGTCCCCGGATGGCAAAAAAATTCAATTTGAGCCAAATCCTGGAGGATTTGGAAAACACCGGCACGCTTGAAGAATTGACTAATGTTACTGTTGGGGTGCGTTCCGGGCTGGAACTTGATCACATAATTTATCATTGGGTTGACAGTGCTGGTGACCAATATGGGTTCGCCACTTACTCCGATGCTTGGGTCAAAAGATACCAGGAACGGAATTATCACCGGATCGATCCGGTCATTCTGGGTTGCTTCCAACGTTTCCACCCGGTGGATTGGAAACAACTGAATTGGGCGAGTAAGTCCGCGCGCGACTTTTTGAAGGACGCGCATGCACATGGCGTGGGAAATCAAGGCTATTCGATACCTCTGCGCGGTCCTCACGGCCAATTTGCCTTGTTCACAATCAACCATTCCTGCGCGGATGAAGAATGGCAGGGCTTCATCCAGACCTATGGGCGTGATTTGATCTTGATTGCCCACTTCCTCAATAGAATGGCATTGGAATTCAGACACGCCCGGCAGCCGGAAGATCGAGGGGCCCTTTCGCCGCGAGAGATTGACGCTATGACATTATTGGCGCTGGGAAACAGCAGAGCTCAAGTCGCACACTCTCTTGCAATTTCGGAACATACCCTGCGTGCTTATATCGAAAGCGCCCGGTCTAAATTGGGTGCACATAACACAACGCATGCTATAGCAACCGCACTTAGCAGAGGCTTAATAGTCGTTTAACTACCAAGAGATCATCTCACTGAAAGTTAACTACGTGTCCGTACCCCTTTGTCCTTCAAGCATGAACGACAAGGGGATAAGTCATGTTGCGCTATTTATACGCGGACGAGCTACATAAGCATCCGGCCCTGGCCGATGGAATGTTTAAAGATCGCGCTGACCAGTTCAAAACCCGATTGGGTTGGGATGTGACGGTCAATGAAAAAGGTGAAGAGCGCGACCAATATGATGTTTTAAATCCACTTTATGTTATCTGGGAGGAGCCGGACGGAAACCATGGAGGATCCCTTCGGATGCTTCCTACCACTGGTCCAGTCATGGTCAATGACGTTTTCGGCCATTTAACAGGCGGCCAACCGGTCCGAAGCCCGCTTATCTGGGAAGCGACGCGCTTTTGTTTGTCCCGAACGGCCAGCCCACACACAGCAGGAATAATCATGTTGAGCTGCTTCGGAATTCTGGAAGGATTTAGCCTTTCAAATATCGTAGGTGCGTTTGATGCGCGAATGATCCGAATCTATCGATTGATCGGGTGGTCGCCGGTAATAGTGGGGTCTCAGGGGCAAGGGCGTGAAAAGATATCGGTTGGTTTGTGGTCCTATTCAACCGACGACCACAATCGCGTTGCCGAGCGGGTCGGCGTTACACGTGAGTTGTCCCGCTTGTGGTTCAAAACGTCATTTGGCAGTACAGCGCAACATCGGTTTTCATTGACGGCGTAAAATCTGGAAAATCAAAATCCGAGTCTGGCCGATGTGGTTCCGTCGCTGTAGGGTCGCGCCATGTCCTTACCTCCAGTCACCTTTTCGGAAGATCAGGCAGTTGCCTACGACAGCATTGCCGAGTTGCTGCGGTCCGCTGGCGTGGACCTCAATGACGATGCGCTACTAAAACTGCCGGGCAACGGCAAGTCCGGCGTTATGGCAGTCATCGGAAAGGCGGGTTCCGGAAAAACACTATTGCTGGCAGAGCTTTACAAGGCACTGGCAGACGCCGGAGTGAATCTGATTTCGGGTGATTTCGAAAGCCGGAAATCCAGAGATAAGCGTAGCCTGGCGATACTGGCCCCCACGAACAAGGCGGCGAGTGTCCTGCGACTGAGAGGCGTTCCAGCAACGACCATTCACCGAATTCTTTACACACCGGTTTACGACCCCGATTACGAACGTATCGCCGAATGGTTGGCTGGCAACGACGAACGCCCAGAGATTGAGGGATTGACTGCAGAAGCCTTGGATCGCGCGGCAGCGTTTTATTCCAACAACAAATCAATCCCAGGAGCGCTGGCTGCGGCGGGGTTGCGGGGGTCTGATTTTATCATTGGGTGGAAAAGGCGGGATGAGCCGCTGGATATCGGTTTTGTGGACGAAGCTTCAATGTTGGATGACCGACAGTTCCAAGACCTTCAAGAGATATTCCCAACGTTGTTGTTGTTCGGTGATCCCGCTCAGTTGGCTCCGGTCAATCAATCAGGATCAATGGTATTTGAAGGACTGCCGGAACAACGCAAATTGACGCTTCATCGCGTACACAGGCAAACCGCTGACAACCCGATTCTGGATCTCGCCCATGCGTTGTCGGATCCAGAAATGGGTTTCGAAAATTTCGAACGTCTGGTCGAGGAAACGGCCGCAAGGGATGACAGGGTGATTTGGGGCCAGCGGGTCGAAGTCGATTTGATGGCTCGAAGCCCTGTGCTGGTTTGGCGAAATGCTACGCGTATTCGTTTGATTCAAGCGTTTCGCAGTGTTCACGGTGCCCCGGAAACTGAGCTGCTGGAGGGTGAGCCCCTAATCTGTGACGGCATTGAATTACCGTTGAAACACCGCAAAAAACGACTGGATCTAGAAGCGCGCGGTCTGATCAAGGGTGCCCAGGTCATCTATCTCGGACCAGGGCGCAAGCCCGGTTTTTCTCGCCTGCATGTGATGGGCGCCGAGGATCCGCAGGTCAGCGCCGCATCGATTGTTCAGATCGAAAAGCCAGACGAAGAAGAACCTTTCATACCATACGCAGCCCGTATGGGGGCAACATTTTTGCATGGCGCCGCTGTGACCATTCACAAAGCTCAGGGGTCACAATGGGATACTGTTCAGGTGTTCGCCCCTGATGTATTCGCTGCTGCTCGCATGGGGCGAACCGAAGCCGGGCAACCTCTTTGGAAACGGTTGGCATACGTGGCCATTACTAGAGCGCAGGAACGTCTTATTTGGGTTGTGCGGAACCGACTTTCCAAGCCTACGCATCCTTTGCGTGTTGATGATTTACGCGCAGTTCCGGCTGTTTCGCTAACGTTGGAGACTGAAAGTACATGAAAACCATTATCATAACCGGGGCAAGTTCAGGCATTGGCCGCACGACCGCAGAGCTGTTTCTTGCTGAAGGATGGACAGTAGGGATTCTGGCGAGAACCAAAGAAACACTCAATGAAATTGCTGCAATCCATAGCAACGCAATCCCCTTAGTCGCTGACGTTACAGATGCTGCGGCCGTCGCAACTGCGTTTAACGGGTTTATCGATCAGGCTGACCGACTGGATGTTTTGTTCAACAATGCGGGTGTGTTCAAACCGGGCGGGACCATTGACGAAATCGAACTCGACGCTTGGTACCAGACCGTAGATGTCAATCTGAATGGTATGTTTCTATGTGCCCGCGAAGCGTTCCGAATTATGCGAAATCAATCGCCGCAAGGCGGTAGAATAATCAACAACGGTTCTATCGCGGCTTATGTTCCACGGCTAAACTCGGTTCATTATTCCACCACAAAGCATGCAATCACTGGACTGACCCGCAGTCTCTCATTGGACGGCCGGACGTTTGGAATCGCGTGTGGTCAGATAGATATAGGCAACGCCAGAACGCCAATGGTGCAGGGATTAGTGGACGCAGCTGTTGCAGAGGACCGAACACCCGATCCCACTATGGCGGTCGAAGACGCCGCCCGGTCGGTGCTTCATATGGCAAGCCTGCCGCCTGAAGCCAATGTTCAGTTCATGACGGTGATGGCGACAACCATGCCCTACATCGGCAGGGGCTGACGATTACTTTTCGCGCAACAAGCGGAAAGCCGTAGACGCACCCCAACCCGCTGAGATGGCAATGACCAAAGACATTAATCCATACCAAACTGGTTGTTGACGAGACATGTTGTAGAGAAAACGCTCAAGGCCAACTTTTCGGACATCAATAGTGGTTTCGAATTGTGATACCACTTGGCCGGCTCGGGTCAGAAATATCCGCGCGAGGTAATCACCTTCCGTCAAGTCGGCAGGCATATCAATCGAAGTTCGGAATAATGTCTGTTCGTCTACGGCGACCGTGTTTTCTCGGATGGAATACAACCCCTCATTCTCGCGGATGCGTATGACTGCCTCGGCAAAATTTTGTGCACCTTCGACGTTCATGTCTGCACCAACGGATCGGATAGCCCGTCCGATTGATACGCGATGACGCAGGTCTTCTGTGTTGGTCATAACCTGACTAAATGGTGCAGAGGTAGCAACGGCATAAAAGCTGGGTGCGAGATCAACTAAGATACTGTCGGTATTCACCCATATGCCAAACCTTCGTTCTTTGCGCCTGACCGTAACCGGCTCCGACGGCCCGACGACCGATACAATAACTTCCAGCGGGGGGCCATCAGGGATCGGCGCTTCGCGCTTTACGGCGCCAAAGATCAGTATCTCAGAGCCGTCGAAATCAGCGGTGATTGACACGCGGTCCTGACTTAGCCCCAGAACAACTTGTTCCTGCGCCGCATGAACGGGTTTACAGAGCAAAAAAAGGGCGATTATCAAGCGGATCATGCTCAATGCCCTCCTGCTTCGCCAATCGAATACAGCTCTGCAGGTTGCAGTAATAGGTCCAAAGCCAGTTTGCCGCATACCAACAAAACCAGTGCCGCCAGAAGAACGCGCAGCTGTTCCGCAGGCATTCTGGCTCCAATGACAGTCCCGACTTGAGCGCCAATCACCCCACCAACCAACAACAAAACGGCCAGAACAACGTCCACCGTATAGTTCGTGGTCGCGTGTAACATTGTCGTAAACGCAGTCACAAAAATGATCTGAAACAGCGACGTACCCACAACTACCTTGGTTGGCATGCCGAGCAGATAGATCATGGCAGGAACCATAATAAAGCCGCCGCCGACGCCCATAATAGCAGACAGTACCCCGACGATGACACCGACAATTATTGGGGGAATGACCGATATATAAAGGCCAGACGTGCGAAAACGCATCTTGAAGGGCATTGCGTGTACCCAGCCGCGCTGTCGCCGTTTGACCGGAGTTGTACCCTTCTTGGTTTTGCGTAACGCGTTGATGCTTTCGATAAACATCAAACTTCCGATGATACCTAGAAAAACTACGTAGCAGAGCGTTACGAGAAGATCGACCTGACCAAGGCTTTTCAGGTAGTTAAAGATCACCACGCCGAGCGCTGCACCTGTCAGACCGCCCAGTAAAAGAACCGTTCCCATTTTAAAGTCGACCGTTCGTCGCCTGAAATGGGCCAGCACGCCAGAGAAAGAAGACGCCACGATCTGGTTGGCTTCTGTTGCAACTGCAACGGCGGGTGGGATGCCGATGAAAAACAATAGCGGGGTCATCAGAAATCCACCACCAACACCGAACATGCCGGAAAGAACACCTACCATCCCACCAAGGCCAAGCAGCAGAAAGGCATTCACTGAGACTTCGGCGATCGGTAAGTAAATCTGCATGGTTTCTTCTGTACGGCGACTGCCGCGCCTGTCGGTGCGACAAAGCCTCTGAGGACTGGATACTTAATCAACGAAATCCCGGGGCTAAATCAACAAAGATCCACGGACCCCAATCCCGAGCCAGGCACACCGCGTGACTCCGCAATGCCAAAGCTTGAGGAAATGATTCCATACCCCTTTAGAACGGTTGCGACATGCAAAATCAACTCCGTATGCTGCTTTGCAGCAGACAGGACCGAAAAGAGTTCACAAACTGGACCTATCAACGCTCCTTCACATAGGGCTCACCGCCCGCCCGAGGGGGAATTGCCTTACCAACAAACCCGGCCAGAATGACCACCGTGAGAATGTAGGGCAGAGCGTCCATTGCCTGAACCGGGATTACAACTCCGCCCAGATCAATATTCTGGAACCTCAGGGCGATCGCCTGCAAAAGCCCGAACAACAAACAAGCCCACATTGCGTGCCAAGGTCGCCATTTCGCAAAAATGAGCGCAGCCAATGCGATGAACCCGCGGCCTGCGGTCATGTCCTTAACGAAACCGGCTTGCAAGGCGGTTGCAAGATAGGCTCCGGCGATGCCGCACAACACTCCGCATATGGCAACAGCGGCGTACCTAAGCCCAACAACAGAGACACCGGCTGTATCTACTGCGGCTGGGTTTTCACCAACCGCCCGCAGGCGCAACCCGAACCGGGTCCGGAACAAAATCCACCAGGTTGCCGGGACCATAAGAAAAGCAATGTATACGAGGATAGAATGCCCCGAGATCAACTCGGAATATACCAGATGCAAGACATTTGCATCTGACATCAGATCAGAAACGGACCGTCCTGTGAGCTCGGCATCCATAGGACCAATAGCCATTGGGAACTCTACCGATTCAAACCGTCCTCCACCCACAAGTGAGGGTGTTCTGCCGCCTTGTTGAAACCAGTCCTGCGCTACCAATACCGTCATTCCCGCTGCAAGAAAGTTTATTGCGACGCCTGAAATCAGTTGGTTGCCACGGAACGTAATCGAAGCCAGCCCATGCAGGCCTGACAATGCCAGTGAAGAAGCAATCCCGGCCAATAATCCAAGCCAGACAGATCCAGTCAAAGCGGCAACGGCGGCTGAGAAAAAGGCCGACATTAGCATTTTTCCCTCTAAGCCTATGTCGAATATTCCCGCCCGTTCGGAGTAAAGTCCGGCAAGACATGCCAGAAGCAAAGGCGTTGCAAGGCGGATAGTGGAGTCCAGGATCTGGATTATCGTGACAAACACATCCATTACTGCGCCCCTCTCCGCATGCTAAGGAAGAGTTTTTCAAGCGGCATGCGTACCATGTTGTCGAGCGCGCCGGTGAATAGGATAACCAGCGCTTGAATAACAACGATCAACTCGCGTGGGATAGAAGTCCAAAGCGCAAGCTCGGCGCCCCCTTGGTAAAGAAAGCCAAACAAAATGGCCGCCAGGAACACACCAAACGGGTGAGATCGACCCATAAGGGCAACAGCAATTCCGATGAACCCAGCGCCTTCGGTTGAATTGAGAACCAATCGCTCGGCCTCGCCCATTACGTTGTTTATCGCCATCAAGCCGGCCAGAGCCCCTGAAATCAACATGGCGACGATCGTGATGCGTACGGGTGAGATACCGGCATAGACCGCGCCAGTCTCTGAATGACCGTAAGCCCGAATTTCATACCCTAGTCTTGTACGCCAGATCAGCGCCCAAATCACAAAACAAGCCGCTATTGCGACGAGTAAAGAGACATTGGCTGGAGCGGCCTTGGAAAAGTTTATACCGATTGGTGCCAGTAATTCGTGCAACGTCGGAAGGTGTACCGCTTCCGAAAAGCGCGCAGTCGCTGGGTCCATCGACCCTTCGGGACGCATTACGTTGACCAGCATATAGTTCAGGAACGCTGCTGCGATGAAGTTGAACATGATTGTCGTAATAACAATATGGCTGCCGCGTTTGGCCTGCAGATAAGCTGGTATTGCGGCCCAAGCTGCGCCAAACAGCATCGATGCAGCACATGCAGCCAACAGAGCAATGGTCCAGTGCGGCCAATCTACGTAAAGGCAGACTATGGCAACGCCCAGACCACCCAGCATCGCTTGGCCTTCACCGCCGATATTGAACATGCGCGCGTGAAACGCGACGGCGACCGCCAGTCCGGTGAACATAAAGTTAGTTGCGTAATACAGCGTGTAGCCCCAACCATAAGTGGACCCCAGCGCTCCGGTCACCATGAGTTTGACCGCTTCTACCGGATTTTCGCCAATAGCTAAGATGACCAACGCTGAAAGGACTGCCGCCAATATCAGGCTGATTACCGGAATCAGCACTACATCGGCCCATTTGGGCATTTTATCCATAGTTCACGCGGCCTTTTCCGCTACTCCGGCCATTAATAGGCCCAGTTCTTTTTCGTCGGTTTCATGAGGTAGGCGTTCGCCCATGAGATGTCCGTCAAACATCACTGCGATTCGATCAGAAAGCGAGAATATTTCTTCCAGCTCGACCGATACCAACAGAATTGCTTTACCCTGATCGCGAAGCGCCACGATTTGTTTATGGATGAATTCAATCGCGCCAATATCAACACCTCGCGTCGGCTGACCGACAAGAAGCAGATCCGGGTTTCGTTCAATTTCGCGCGCCACAACAATCTTTTGCTGGTTCCCGCCCGAGAAATTCTTAGCCGCGAGCCACCCATTGGGTGGACGTACATCGAATTTTTCTATCTTTCGTTCCGTGTCAGCACGCAGGGCTGCATTGTCCATAAAGATGCCACGCTGATAAGCCGGGTCACGGTGATAACCGAAAGCTACATTCTCCCACGCGTGGAAATCCATAATCAGGCCTTCGCGCTGACGGTCCTCTGGCACATGGGCAATGTGCTGCGCGCGTCGCGCCTGCCCGTCCGAACCTGTACCGCTTAAGGCCAAAGGCGCACCATTAAGTTTTATTGAACCTTGCCCGGGGCGCATTCCGCCCAGCACCTCAAGCAGTTCGGATTGACCGTTTCCTGCGACGCCTGCAATTCCTACGATCTCTCCGGCGCGAACCGTCAGATCAATACCTTTGACCCGCTCAACACCGGCTTCGTCTATCACACGCAGGTTTTCAATCTCGAGAATGGGTTTACCGGGTTTTGCGGGCGCTTTGTCCACCTGAAGCAGCACCTTGCGACCAACCATCAATTCGGCGAGCTCTTGTGGGTTGGTCTCGGCAGTCTTGACGGTTGCCGTCATTTGTCCTCGCCGCATTACGGATACAGTGTCTGTGGCTTCCATTATTTCGCGCAGCTTATGCGTGATTAAAATAATCGTTTTCCCCTCTTCCCGCAGACGATGAAGGATGCGGAACAATTGGTCGGCTTCAGCTGGCGTTAGAACTCCGGTTGGTTCATCTAAAATAAGAATTTCGGCCTTGCGATACAGCGCTTTAAGAATTTCGACGCGCTGCTGCATGCCAACACCGATTTCGTCGATGCGTTTGTCTGGGTCGACAAACAACTCATATTCTTCTTCCAGGTCCTTCAGCTCTTTTCTGGCTTTAGCGAGAGAGGGGGCTAACAGACCGCCGTCCTCAGCGCCCAAGATAATGTTTTCCAGAACGGTGAAATTCTCGACCAGCTTGAAATGTTGAAAAACCATTCCAATGCCGGCGGCAATGGCGGCTTGACTGTCGGGGATCTCGGTCTTTTGGCCATTGATCCAAATCTCGCCCTTATCGGCTTTGTAAAATCCGTAAAGAATACTCATCAGCGTGGATTTACCCGCACCGTTTTCACCAATGATCCCATGGATCGTTCCCGGGGCGACGCTGATGGAGATGTCTTTATTAGCCTGAACCGGCCCAAAGGCTTTGGAAATCCCTTTGAGCTCAATGGCGGGGACTGTCATATCTTGTCCTCAATTGCCGAAGGGGACGCGTTAGCATATCGCGGCTGATTAGGTTTGGGGCGGAGGGAATCTCCACCGCCCCAAGTGATATCAGAACTGCAGCGCTGGGCAGCTGTCGCTCTCGTAATAGCTGACAACGTTTATGTTACCGTCGATGATGTCTTGACGCGCTTTGTCAACCGCTTTGCTCATATCTTCAGAAACCAGCGCAGCGTTATTGTCGTCTATTGCGACACCAACACCGTCTTGCGCCAGGCCCATAGTAAAGACGCCGGTTTCGACTTCATCCCCGGCCTTCATCGCATCATAAACCGCAACGTCCACACGTTTCAGCATTGAGGTCAGAACTTTGCCCGGGTGCAGGTGATTTTGGTTGCTGTCCACGCCGATCGACAAGATCCCTTCGTCGGCCGCGGTCTGAAGTACGCCTACTCCTGTGCCGCCTGCGGCCGCATAGATCACGTCAGCGCCTTGGCTGATCTGAGCCTTGGTCAGCTCCGAACCTTTCACCGGGTCGTTCCACGCTGCAGGCGTGGTACCTGTCATATTGGCCACGATATTGATGTTTGGATTAACGGCCTTGGCACCTTGGGCATATCCGCAGCCAAAGTGACGGATTAGCGGAATATCCATACCGCCGATAAAGCCGACAGTACCCGACTGCGAAGCCATCGCCGCCATCATGCCAACAAGATACGAACCTTCATGTTCGGCAAAGCCGATCTGGCGCACATTAGGGGCATCCAGCCATGTCACGTCAACAGCAACGAATTTGGTGTCAGGATAATCTCCGGCAACAGCCGCCAGCGGATCGGCCATGGCAAAACCCATGGTTATGATGGGGTTTGCGCCTGCCTCAGCAAAGCGACGCAGTGCTTGTTCGCGTTGCGCTTCGGATTGAAGCTCAATCTCGCGATAAGATTTGCCGGTTTGATTTGCCCAACGCTGCGCGCCATTATGCGCGGCTTCGTTGAACGACTTGTCGAATTTGCCACCCAGGTCAAAAATCAGTGCCGGTTCGGCCAGAGCGGCGCCAGCTGTCATTGCAACCGCAGCGGCTGCGCTCATCAAGGATTTCATCAGCGTCATTTGTTACTCCCGTTGGTTTTGTCGGTCTGGGACCAAGATAGCCCCGTTTACCCACTCAGAGCGAGCATAACCGTTGTGATGGAGGGAATTAAGAGCGTTTGCAACACTGAGGGTCAATACATTTTTGACCATATGGTCCAAAAACGAGGCGTGGTCTCAAGGCAAACTGCGCCGCATAACGACGGCGTCCATGTTTGGTGCGTTTTCGCGTAAATAATATGCTTGGCGTGTTCCGCATCTAATGTAACCGCAACGTTCGTACAATGAAATGGCAGGTTTATTATCTGCAGCAACATCCAGAACCGCATTTGTGGCGCCTAATTTATGCGCCTGTGCGTGCCATTTCGCCATAATTGATTGGGCTAAACCTTGCCTCTGATGACTTGGGTGTGTGGCGATGGTTAGCAACTCTGCCGAGTCGGCAACCACCTGAAATACGGCAAAAGACTCCGCAACACCAACCGTGTGGGTGAACTTATTTGTTAAAAGATCGGTGAACTCAGCGGCGGTCCAAGCACGAGACTGCGTGAAAGCTGCAGCATGGGTTTCTGCCATATCACGCGGAGTCATTCGTCCAAAAGCACCGGAGGAATGTGGCTTGACGGCGCTGCGTCAGCTGGTCGGATGTAAAACGGAGCGGGAGGAGCTGTCACATCGGACCAACGATTCGCCGCGATTCGAGCAATTGCCTGAACGTGTAACTCTGGGTCAGAGCAAAAGAAGAGCGAGCCAAAAGCATTGGCCTCGTCACGATTTGCCAGGCACGGCTCGGTATTTTCGGGATGCACATAAACATAATCCCTAGGTCCATTAATTGCTGGTAAACACGCAGGCGGTGCCAAATCTGCAAGGGCTTCAAATCCCGTTACGCCAACAGCAGGGACATTTAGGCCCAAGGCCAACCCGCGGGCCGCTGAAACTGAGATTCTGATACCCGTAAAGTTGCCCGGCCCTGTTCCAACTCCGACGGCGTCCAAGTCATTCCAAGCGAGTGCCGCATCTGACAGAATTTCCTGAAGCAGTGGCATAAGGCGTTCGGCTTGTCCGCGCTGCATTGCCTCCGCCCGGGACGCTAGAATTTCGGTGCCACGTAGCAAAGCGGCCGCGCAATGCGCGGCCGAAGTATCAAACGCCAAAATTGTTGTCTTAGACGGCAACCGGGCGTACCTCGGTCACTTCGGGAATGTAATGCCGCAACAAGTTTTCGATCCCCATTTTTAGTGTCAGGGTCGAGGAAGGGCAGCCTGCGCAAGCCCCCTGCATGTGCAAATAAACAACGCCTCGGTCAAAGCCATGAAAGGTTATGTCGCCACCGTCCTGCGCGACCGCAGGGCGGACACGGCTGTCCAACAGGTCTTTGATTTGATTCACAACTTCGGCATCTTCGCCCGAATGTTCGGCATGACCGGATTCGGTTTGTGCGTCGGCACCCATCACAGGTTGGCCCGATTGATAATGCTCCATCACTGCGCCAAGAATTGCGGGTTTTATGTGATCCCATTGCACGTCTTCTGCTTTGGTCACGGTCACAAAATCGTTCCCGAAAAACACGCCGGTCACACCATTCACTGAAAATATGCGCGCCGCCAAAGGAGATTTTTCCGCAGCCTCTGCTGATGGAAAGTCAGCTGTACCTGCGTCCAGAACCGTCTGGCCGGGCAAGAACTTTAGCGTGGCCGGGTTCGGGGTAGATTCGGTCTGGATAAACATGGAACAGCTCCGTTTTGGTTGCCACAGATATGCGCTCGGGACCGGAGGAAGTCAAGAATTGGAACGGTTCTAAATTGAAGCCGCATAGGAAATCGCGGCATCCAAGCGGTCGTCACCCCAGAATAGCTCCTCCCCGACCACAAAACTGGGTGCGCCAAAGATGCCCAGTGACTTGGCCCGCGCCACCTGCTCAAACAGAGCGGCCTTTACGTCCTCGTCCCGGGTGCGCCCCATATGCTCCGCAGAGGCTCCAGCGGCAATCAGGCAGTCCGTCAATACAGCATTATCCGAGATGTCGAGCCCAGATCCGAACTCTGCCTCGAAAACCGTCCGGACAAAGTTAGCGCGCTCGACATGTGAGGGCATTGCAAGGCAGAGCCGAGCAGCTTTCAAACTGTTTGCCGGGAAGGTTCCCGGACGTTGCAGGGGCAAATCGCGTTCGTCGCACAAACGTTCGATGTCCCGCCACATATAACGCCCTTTGGCGGGATACAGATTGAACGGTGAGTTGTTCCAACCTTGTTCCGCAAAAATAGGTCCTAGCAGGAAGGGCTGCCACGCAACTTTGACCTTCTTGGACGAAGCTGCCTGTTCGATCCGCATGGTGCTGAGGTAAGAATAGGTGGATGCAAAATCGAACCAAAACTGAAGCTGCGCGCCCATCCAAACCTCTTTAGGTGATCTCTTCCAGTTTTTCTTTGCTAAGATCGCCCGGAACAATTGTGATGGGAATAGGCAGGCTTCCTGAATTTTTGGTCAGCTGTGTGATCAGCGGTCCCGGGCCTTTCTTTTCCGTTCCTGCCCCAAGAACCAGCACGCCAATTTCGGGGTCCGAATTAACATGTTCAATAATCTGAGCAACCGGGTCACCTTCGCGGATGGCAAGTTCAGGTTCAACGTGCTGTTTGTCGCGCATCCATTTCGCAAAAACTTCGTAGTGTGCATGGATTCGTTCACGCGCTTCTTCACGCATTACTTCGGCAACGCCAATCCAATGATTGAATTCGTCTGGCGGGATTACAGAAAGGACCGTGACTCCGCCGCCAGTATGCGCGGCGCGCATGGCCGCAAAACGCATTGCATTCAGGCATTCGCGGCTGTCATCCAAAACCACTAAGAACTTACGCATTGTTGTCCTCGTTATTTCAGGGGATCATGCCCGACTGATTGTTGGGTGGCAACCGAAACGGGTGTGGTCGGTTCATCTGTCGCTTGCGGCCCAGTCCCAGTACAGCGACCGAGCGCGGCGGGCAACGGGGCCAACCTGATATTGAGTGTCATCCAACGCAGTTACTGGTGTTACTTTGTTCATATTCCCTGACATAAAGATTTCGTCTGCAGCGTGGAAATCTTCAAATCTCAGTACTGACTCGTGCACAGTAACGCCGTCCGCTCGAAGATTTTCGATGTGGCGGGCTCGTGTTATGCCAGCGAGAAAAGTGCCATTTGGTGTAGGGGTGAATACTTCGCCATCGCGGACCATAAAGATGTTCGCGGTCGCAGTTTCTGCCACGTTGCCCATTGCGTCTGCCACCAACGCGTTGGCAAATCCCTTTGATCTGGCTTCTTGCAGCATCCTTGCATTGTTGGGGTAAAGACATCCGGCTTTGGCATTCACAACTGCCGACTCCAGGACCGGACGGCGAAACCGCGTCGTTGTAAGCGTGGTTGTTGCGGTTTCCGACGCCATCGGAATCTCTTCCAGACAAACTGCAAACCCAGTGCTGTTTTCCCGCGGGACGATCGCAGTTGGGTCGCCATCGATACCCCAGTACATCGGGCGGATATAGACGGCGGTATCCGAGGAGTAAGACTGCAACCCTTCGCGCACAATCTCCAACATCTGTTCAGTTGTCACAGTTGGGGTCAGCATCAGAGCTTCTGCCGAACGGTTCACACGTGCACAATGTGCCTCCAGATCCGGGGCCATCCCCTCAAAATATCGGGCACCGTCGAAAACAGAAGACCCAAGCCAAGCACCGTGGTCAGCCGCCCGCATGATCGGGGCATCTCCGTTATGCCATTGGCCCTGAAAATAGGTCCTGATATTCTTGCCGACTGCCATGATGACCTCCCACTTATGGCTGAACCCTATGGGGGCCAGCCAGCTTGGTCCAGCAGATTGTCGCTAGGTCAGTTTTGACCAGCGCCCACCATGCCAACGATTTCGTAAGTCTGGCGCAGGATAGGTACCGTGATCTGACGCGCGCGCTCGGCCCCGCGGGCCAGAATGCGGTCAATTTCAGCCTGATCGTTCATCAATCGTGCCATTTCCGAGGAAATCGGCGAAAGCTTTGCTACGGCCAGATCGGCAAGCATCGGTTTGAACTCACCAAACTGTTTGCCGCCGACTTCTGCTAGAACCTGTTCGGGCGTCTGATCGCTTAGCGCTGAGTATATGTTCACCAAATTGCGTGCTTCGGGACGTTCCTCCAGCCCTTCAACCTCAGAAGGCAGGGCATCAGGGTCCGTTTTTGCCTTGCGGATTTTCTTGGCGATCGTTTCCGCATCGTCGGTCATGTTGATCCGGCTCATGTCCGAGGCGTCGGATTTGGACATTTTCTTGGAGCCGTCCCGCAGACTCATAACCCGCGTAGCCGCACCTTCGATCACGGGTTCCGTAATCGGGAAAAAATCGACGCCAAAGTCATTGTTGAACTTGATTGCAATGTCGCGTGTCAGTTCCAAATGTTGTTTCTGATCCTCGCCCACAGGCACATGAGTGGCATGATATACCAGTATATCAGCCGCCATCAGCGATGGATAAGCAAACAGTCCCAACGAAGCGTTCTGCTGGTTTTTACCGGCCTTGTCCTTCCACTGCGTCATGCGTTGCATCCAACCCATCCGGGCGACACAATTGAAAATCCAGGCCAATTGTGCGTGTTCCGGAACCTGACTTTGGTTGAACAGAATTGATTGTTCAGGGTTGATTCCGGCCGCGATAAAGCCTGCACACAATTCTCGGGTGGAATGCATCAATTCCTTAGGGTCCTGCCAGACAGTGATCGCGTGAAGATCTACCATGCAGTAGACCGTTTCCATGTCGGGCCCTTGCATGTCCACAAACCGCTTCAGCGCACCAAGGTAATTACCAAGATGCAGGTTCCCCGAAGGCTGAATGCCGGAAAACACGCGCGGCGTGAATTTGGATTCGGTCATCGATGGAAACTCCCGTCTGGAAAAATTGGCCTCCGTCGCTTACCCATGAGGCAAAGGGACGTCAACAGCCGCGAAAGGCCGCCCAATGAGCAGCGAGCATTACACACCCCCTGTGAATCCCCTGCCGCCCGTCGTGATAGCTCTGGTTCTTTTCATCCTTGGGATCGAACTGGCATTCACCCTTGGTTCGCGTGGTATTGTCGGAGGGCCGTCCGCTGTGGGATGGCGTTTGGAAGCGATACAGCTTTATTCCTTTTCACCAGATATTTTTAACTGGATGATCGAAAATGGCCGCTGGCCTGTGGAACATGTGATCCGCTTTATAACATATCCGTTTGTATCGGGCAGTTTCACCCAGGCTATTTTCGTCTGCGTTTTTGTTTTGGCTATGGGCAAAATGGTTGGCGAAGTTTTTGGCGGGTTTCCGATGCTGATCATTTTTGTTTTGTCGGGGGTTGGCGGTGCGCTCGCCTATGCTTTATTGCTTGACCCGCGACACCCGCTGATCGGCGGGTTCCCCCCTGTCTATGGGCTGATCGGTGCGTTCACTTGGCTGTTGTGGCGCAAACTATCATTGGTTGGTGAAAATCAGGCCCGCGCGTTTCAGCTTATTGCAGTATTAATGGCTATCCAGTTGCTGTTTGGGCTAATTTTCGGCGGTACTTCCGATTGGGTGGCTGATTTGGGCGGTTTTGCCACAGGATTTGCCTTGTCTTTCTTTTTGGCACCAGGGGCGTGGGAGCGAATTGTCGAGCGCATACGCAGGGACTAACTAGCGTTCAACTGCGGCGCAGAGCCCTTCGGAACTCGGATATTTTAAACGCGCCAAGCAAGTGTCCGAGAAAGAAATAGGCGGCTGCAGCGACTGTAATCAACAGAAGCAGCGCCAAATAGCGCCACCCCGGTACAGAAAATGCCCAGCCGAACCCCTGAACTGCTGTGAAAAGAACGGCACCCATCCCCAACGACGCGGCCACGATCCGCCAGGCACGGTCTTTGAAACGCTGGTCAAAACGGGCTTCATCCCCCATGTGACGCGCACCAAAAGCAAGCAGCGCGACCATCGCCCATCCTGCGACTGAGGCCGCGATGGCCGGCGCAATCCATCCAACAATAGGATAAAGACCAAATGCCAGCGACGCGTTTATAATCATGGCTCCGACAGCGTAGTGAAATGGCGCTCGGGTATTTTCACGCGCAAAAAACAGCGGTTGCAGCAGTTTTTGAAGCATGAAAGCAGGCAACCCTAAACCGTATATCGTCACAGCCAGAGCCGTTGCGGTTGTGTCTTCAGGACTAAAGGCTCCCCGCTCAAAAAGGACCGAGACCAGAGGGTAGGGGATGACGACAAATGCGACGGTCGAAGGAATAGTCAAAAGAAGCGTGAACTCTCCTGCTCGTGATAGGGCGTTGCGCGCGCCGTCTTTGTCGTCAGCACGCAGGCGCCGGGAAAGGTCAGGCAGCAGAACGATACCGACGGCAATTCCAACCACTCCCAAAGGTAGCTGATACATCCTGTCGGCGGCAAACAACCAACTGACGGCTTTTTCGGTTTTCGAGGCAACGAGTTGTCCAACCACAAGATTGACTTGTGTAACGCCCATAGCCAACGCTGCTGGTATCGCGATGCGCACCATGTTGCGCATCTCGGGGCTGAGATGCGGTCGCCCCGGGCGAATTCGAATTCCTGCACGCTCAGTCGCCACCCAAACCAAAGTTAACTGAGCAACCCCAGCAAGCGGGATAACCGCGATCAGCCAGCGGATCACTTCGCCTCCGGACATTGCACCGAAAACAAGTGCAGCGCAGGCGAAAATGTTCAACAAAACTGGCGCGGCTGCGGCGGCGGCAAAGCGTCCAGTCGCATTTAAAACGCCCGAAAACAATGCTGCCAAAGACATGAAAAGGATATACGGAAAGACGATGTAACCGTAGTCGACGGCCATATCGAACCGTTCGTCGCCGTAAAAACCTTCGGCCGTTAGCCATACCAGTGCCGGCATGAACAACATGGCCAATCCGACTAACGCAAGCACCGCGACAGCCAACAAGTTGAAAGCATCCTGCGCAAATTCCCGTGCGTTTTCCTCCGCCTCCAATCTTTTAGAGAACATGGGAACAAAGGCTGCGTTAAACGCGCCCTCTGCAAAGAAGCGACGAAACATGTTGGGCAGACGAAAGGCGGCGACAAAGGCATCCATGACCGGCCCCGGTCCGATAAAAGCCGTTAACAGGATTTCTCGTAAAAACCCGAGTATTCGGCTGGCCAATGTCCAGAAGCCAACCGTGAACAACCCCGAGAAAAGGCGGATTTGTTTCATGAAGCCGCTCGCTCGGCGCCTTCGGCAATTGCCGTTCGAAGTTTGGCTTCGAGCCCTCGCTGCTTGCTTTCAGAGTGATATTTCAGCCCGAACATGTCTTTGACGTAGAAAGTGTCGACAACCTGTTCTCCATAGGTCGCAATAACCGCGTTGGCGATATAGACGTTTGCCGCTGCAAGCGTTCGGGTCAGATCATACAGCAGGCCGGGTCGGTCGCGGGTGTCGACCTCGATTATTGTGTAAATCTCGGACCCATCGTTGTCGAAAGTGATGTGGGTCGGAACATCGAAGGCGCGCTCGCGTTTTTTGATCTTATCTCGGGACTTAAGCGCATCGCTTGCGACAACCTCGCCTTTCAGCGTCTTGTGGATCATTTGCTTCAATCGAGGCAGCCGGCTGGCTTCATACGGGTGTCCGTCTGAATCTTGAACCCAGAATGCATCAGTTACGTATCCGTCTTTGGTTGTATAGCTGCGTGCATCCACAACATTGGCGCCGACCAAAGCAAGCGCACCGGCAATTCGAGCGAAAATGCCAGGGTGATCCGCCATGGCAAAGCATGCGCGTGTGGCGTCGCGGTCTTCGTCGGGATGCAGGCGAACTTCCATGTCACCTGGATCACCGCTGTGTTCCAACGCGCGTAGCATCTCGGCAAACTCAACATGCGTAGAGACGTTTAAGCCCTGCCAATAAGGTTCATAGTGGCGCCCGGTTTCCGTTTTTAAGTCAGCTTTGGACCAATCTACGAGTGCTGAGCGCAAAGCCTTTTTGGCACCGGCACCGCGGTTGGCGCGGTTGAGGTCTTCCATGCCGGTTTCCAAAGCGCGTTTGGTTTCTGCGTGCAGGGCCCTCAGCAAAGTAGCTTTCCAATTATTCCAAGTGTTGGGCCCAACGCCGCGAATGTCGCAAACCGTGAGTACGGTCAGCAGATCCAGTCTTTTCACGGTCTCGACCGCTTTGGCGAAATCTCGCACAGTCCGTGGGTCGGAAATATCGCGTTTTTGCGCCATGTCCGACATAAGCAGGTGATAGCGCACCAGCCATTCAACGGTTTCGGAGTCTGCCTTGCTCAGCCCCAACCGCGGGGCGACCTTGCGGGCGATTTGAGCGCCAAGAATAGAATGATCCTCGGGCCTACCCTTGCCGATGTCATGAAGCAAAAGTGCGACATAAAGCACTTTGCGGTTGACCCCCTCTTTCAGAATCGAGGATGCAAGCGGCAAGGACTCGATCAGTTCACCTCGTTCAATTTGGGCCAGATTTACGATGCACTGGATGATGTGTTCGTCCACAGTGTAACTGTGGTACATATTGAACTGCATCATCGCCACGATCGGTTCAAACTCTGGCAAAAACGCCGAAAGAACACCCAGTTCATTCATACGGCGCAAGGCGCGCTCTGGGTTTCCGTGTTTCAGCATAAGGTCCAGGAAGATACGCTGCGCTTCTTTGTTTTTACGCATCTCGTCATCGATCAGATCCAGATTTGCTGTGACCAAACGCATCGCATCCGGGTGGATCAGCATACCTGTACGCAGGCCCTCTTCGAACAGACGCAGCATGTTTAATTGGTCTTCGAGGAATTCATCGGGGTCACTTACGGCCAAACGGCCATGCACCATTTTGTAACCGGGTTTCACGCGGGGACGCCTGCGAAAAATACGCTCAAGCAATGGCGCGCTTTTGATGTGAGTGGCTTCAAGCTTGGTTAGAAAAATGCGGGTCAACTCGCCCACTCGGGTGGCCTCGCGGAAGTAGCGTTGCATAAAGACTTCGACTGCACGCCTGCCAGCACGGTCCTCATAACCCATGCGCTCGGCGACTTCGACCTGAAGATCGAAAGTCAGTTGTTCGGTAGCCCGCCCAGTGACCAGATGCATGTGCGCGCGAACGGCCCAAAGAAAATCTTCGGCTGCAACAAAGCCATTGAATTCTTCGGGTGTGAACAAACCCAACGGCACCAGTTCAGCCACATCGTGGACGCCATAGATGTATTTTGCGATCCAATAGAGGGACTGAAGATCACGAAGGCCACCTTTGCCTTCCTTGACATTGGGCTCGACCATGTAACGCTCACCCTGTTTGTGGTGGCGCGACTCGCGTTCTTGCAATTTTGCCTCGATGAATTCCCTCTCGCTACCTTTGAACAGTTCTTCCTTGAGGCGTTGCTCGAGTTCTTCTGCCAACGGCTTGTCGCCTGCCAAAAAGCGCTGCTCCAACATTGCGGTTCGGATCGTGAAGTCCTCGGCCCCCAGGCGCAGGCAATCCCGTGTCGTGCGTGAAGCGTGGCCAACCTTGAGCCGCAAATCCCAAAGGATATAGAGCATGGATTCAATCACGCTCTCGGCCCAAGCCGTGATTTTATATGGCGTTAGAAACAGCAGATCCACATCCGAGGAAGGGGCCATTTCTCCGCGCCCGTATCCGCCAACCGCCAGAACAGCGATCTTTTCGCCCCGCGTCGGGTTGGCCAACGGGTGTAGCCGTTCGCTTGCAACCTGGAGCGCGGTGCAAACCAATCTATCCATTAGAAAGGTATACGACCGCGTCAGTGGGCGCGCGTCAAAGGGACGGGCGGCAAATGCATCTGCGATGTTGCCGCGCCCTGTCTTTTGGGCGTCACGTAGAATGCGCACAGTTGCTGCACGCATTTCAGTGTTGTCTTTGCAATCTTCGAACGCGTTCGAAAGCTGGGCATTCACCCCGGCGCTGTCGAAAATCTCGTATTCCGGGCATATAAGCGCGCCTGTTGACGGCGGGGTTTGACCGGATTGATCAGAAGCCAGCGCCAGAGAAGCTTTGTGGGGCAGAGTCAATAACAACCACCTGTTTGTTCTGGATCGTGGCAACCGCCAGACCGCGTTCATTTGTCCCATTCGGGCGCAGACGGAAGATGCCACCGACGCCTTGGAACCCGGCGTTTTGCGTCAGAGCGGCACCTGTCAGCGCGTTCGATTTACCCTGGCTAACCAACGCACCAATTGCGGCGATACCGTCATAAGCCAAGCCACTGATTGGATGCGGTGCCTCGCCGTAGGTGGCGTTGTAACGTTGGCGATAGGCCTGAGCCTTGGCTGGGTCAGGTAAGGCGAACCAACCACCCTGAACGCCCGGAAGCTCCAGCGTTTGGGAAGGTATGTCCCAACGCGTCAGACCAATATACTGCGTTGTTGCCGGGGACAGTCCGGATTCGGGCAGCAGTTGGCTGAAAAGCGGAAGGGCGCCAGCCGTGGTGGCCGTCAGGAATATCGAATCTGCCCCCGAGGAATCCATTGTGGATTTGATGGACGGGACCGCATTAATAACGCCCTGTTGCGACCGATCGAAGCCAATGGAGCCAGCATTGTTCACACGGCTGTTACTAAGTGCACCGGCGATTGCGGCTTGTCCCAATTGACCAGAGGCATCGTTGCTGTGAACGATAACCATACCACTCTTGCCTTGTTGGCCAGCAAAGCTGACGAGGCGATTGGCAGTATTTTCAAAGGTCGGTCCAAGAACGAAGACATTTCCGCCCGCAATAGTAGTGTTGTTGGAGAAGGACAGTACGTTCACACCGTTGTTCAATACAGCCAGCCCTGCTGCATTAGCAGCCTGAGCGTAAACTGGGCCCAGAATGATTTTTGCTCCGTCTGCAACAGCCTGCTGAGCTACGGCGGACGCTGTTGCAGCGCTGCCAGCGGTGTCGTACACCCTCAGGTCGATGTTGACATTTGGAAGGTCAGTCATTGCCAGGCGGGCGGCATTTTCAAGGCTTTGGGCTAAGGCGGCATCTCCGGATTGTCCTGAACCAAGCGGTACTAAAAGCGCAACAGGTACTGGTTCCGATGTGTCAATCGACGGACCGCCGGTGTTCACACCAGGCTCACATGCGGCTAGAAACACCGCTGCGGCTAGGGCCAAAACCGATTTGGTCAGTTTGCGGGCAGGCTTGCAAACAGTGAACATCTAAATGAAAACTCCTTGATCCGGCGGCCATGGATGCAGCCATTATATTGAGCCGCGATAATAAACGTCATGCTGTGAGGGTCCAGCTTTGAATTTTCAAAAGATCAGATTGGGCGCCGGCCTGTATTTTGTCGCTACTCCGATAGGGACTGCGCGGGATATCACACTCAGGGCGTTGGATGTGCTGGCTTCGGCAGACATGATAGCGGCTGAGGACACACGCAGCCTACGCAAGCTGATGGAGATCCACGGCGTCCCTTTGGCTGGTCGGCGCATTCAGGCTTACCATGATCACAGCGGTGTTGGCGCGCGAAACCGCATCATGGATGCGCTGGAACAGGGAATGTCTGTCGCTTATGCCTCAGAAGCCGGAATGCCATTAATCGCCGATCCCGGTTACGATCTTGGACGACAGGCGGCGGAAGAAGGTCATTTGGTCACTTGTGCCCCCGGACCGTCGGCCGCGATGATGGCCCTGACCCTGGCCGGGCTGCCAACGGACGCGTTCTTTTTTGCCGGCTTCCTGCCAAATTCCTCGGGTGCCAGAAAAACTAAAATTGAGGCATTGCGCGAAATACCGGGTACACTAATTTTTTATGAATCTCCCAAACGCCTGGCAGCCTGTCTTTCGGATCTTTCCCACGTTCTTGGAGAGAATCGTAAAGCCGCCATTTGTCGAGAATTGACTAAGAAATTTGAAGAAGTGAGGCGAGCCACCTTGGGCGACCTAACCGCAGAATACACGGGCAAATCTGTCAAAGGGGAAATTGTTCTGTTGGTGGATCGCGGCCATTCGCAATCTGTTAACGAATCGGAAGTAGATGAAGCTCTTGCAAAGGCCCTCGAAACCCACTCAGTCCGGGATGCAGCTGACCTTGTTTCCAAGATGTATGACGTACCGCGCCGCCCGATTTATCAGAAAGCCTTGAAATTGGGAAAGGAACGAAATGGTTAATAGGTCAGTTCGGGGCTCGGTTTCAAATCTTGTTGGACGCGCAGCTGAACAGGCCGTCGCAACTGACTATGAACGCCGAGGCTTTACCATTGCGCATCGCCGTTGGCGTGGCGCAGCGGGTGAAATCGACCTGATTGCGCGCGACACCGAAGGGCTGGTGTTCATCGAAGTCAAGAAAAGCAGTAGTTTCGAAGCCGCTGCCGCAAGAATAAACACGCGACAGATTCAGCGCATTGTTTCCGCAGCTGCGCAGTTTCTGGAGCATGAACCCGATGGGCAGCTTACGAATGTCAGGTTTGATGCAGCCCTAGTCGATGCGTCTGGTGCGGTTCAAATTATTGAAAACGCCTTCGGACACGGCTGATCGCCATTGAACCCCCGGCCACAGTGGGCCATGTATCTGGCGTTAAGACAGAGGACTCGCCATGAAAATCGCCTTTCAAATGGACCCGATTGGGGCCGTGGACATTGATGCAGACAGTTCATTCCGGCTGGCGGAGGAAGCACAGGCCCGCGGCCATGAATTGTTTTTCTACGGCCCGGATCAGCTGGCCTATCAGGAAGGGCGAGTTACGGCGCGTGCCCAAGAAATGACAATTCAGCGGGTTGCTGGCGACCCCGCAATATTGGGCCCTGAACACGAAGTCGATCTTGGCGAATTTGATGTGGTTTGGTTGCGTCAGGACCCTCCGTTCGACATGCACTACATAACCTCGACGCATTTACTGGACAGGCTTCGGGATAAGGTTTTGGTCGTTAACGACCCATTTTGGGTTAGAAACTACCCGGAAAAACTCTTGGTGCTGGATTTCCCCGAACTGACGCCGCCGACAACGATTGCGCGGGATCTGCGCACCATCAAAGCGTTTAAGGAAAAGCATGGCGATGTGATTCTGAAGCCTCTTTATGGGAATGGGGGTGCAGGGGTTTTCCGTTTGGATGCAAACGATCGAAACCTGACTTCGCTGCACGAACTTTTCACGGGCTTTTCGCGAGAACCTTTAATTGTTCAGAAATTCCTGCCTGATGTCAGTAACGGCGACAAGCGTGTCATTTTAGTCGACGGTGAACCTGTCGGTGCGATCAATCGTGTTCCGGCCGAAGGGGAAACCAGGTCCAACATGCATGTTGGAGGACGGCCTGAAAAGATTAGCCTTTCGGAAAGAGATTTGGAGATTTGCGCTGCAATTGGCCCTCTGTTGAAGGAAAAGGGACAGATTTTCGTCGGAATCGACGTGATCGGAGACTATCTGACCGAGATAAATGTGACGTCGCCAACTGGCATTCAGGAATTGGAGCGGTTCGATGGCGTAAATGTTGCGGGGAAGATCTGGGATGCAATCGAGGCTAAACTCTAAACTGCAATCTGGGCGCTGATGCGAAAGCTCAGCGCCTCGGCCACGTGGTGCCGCTGGATGTCGATGGTGCCCTCAAGATCTGCGATAGTGCGCGCGACCCGCATTATTCGGTGAAACGCTCGAGCGGAGAGGCCGAAACGGTTTGCTGCCTGTATCAGTAATTCTTTACCCTCGTTTTGTAATGCCGCGACTTCTTCAAGTAATTTACCCTCGGCGTCCGCGTTTTGTCGCGCGGTAGGGATGTTCCTAAACCGATCAGCCTGAATAACGCGGGCTTTTTCAACGCGTTTAGCCACCACTGCAGAAGTATCGCCTGACGGTGGTAGATCCAGATCCGTGAAGCTAACAGGCGGAACCTCAATCCGCAGGTCGAATCGGTCCATCAGCGGACCAGATATTCGGGCAAGATAGTCTTCACCGCAGACTGGCGCCCGGGAACAAGCGCGGGACGGATCAGTCAAGTATCCGCATTTGCAGGGATTGGCAGCCGCGACCAGCATGAATCGGCATGGGTATTTCACATGAGCATTTGCCCGTGCGACCATGACTTCACCTGTTTCGATCGGCTGGCGCAGCGTTTCCAACACGGTGCGCGGAAACTCTGGAAATTCGTCCATGAACAGAACACCATTATGAGCCAGAGAAATCTCGCCGGGTTTGGCTCCCTTGCCGCCACCGACAATGGCCGCCATCGAGGCGGTATGATGAGGCTCCCGAAACGGTCGCGCGCGACTGATACCGCCTTCATCGAGCAGCCCGCACAACGAGTGTATCATCGAGGTTTCGAGGGCTTCGGCGGGCGAGAGTGGGGGTAAGATACCCGGAAGACGCGCGGCCAACATAGATTTTCCTGAACCCGGTGTTCCGGTCATGATCAAGTGGTGCCGCCCCGCCGCAGCAATTTCCAACGCTCGCTTGGCTCGCTCCTGTCCTCTCACGTCTCGCAGATCGCGCTCGCCCTGCGCTAACCTGACCTCTCCTGGTTGGGCGACCTCCAGAGGAGACTGCCCAGAGAAATGGCGCACAACATCACCAAGCGAACCTGCTCCAATCACTTGTGTGGCTTCGACCCAGGCCGCCTCGGCGCTCGAGGCGCGTGGACAGACCAGATGCGATTTTCAGTGGCCGCAGTCATGGCGGCGGGTAGGGCGCCGACAACGGGTGCCAATGACCCATCCAAAGAAAGTTCACCAAGCGCAACGGCACTTTCTGCTGCTTCAGACGGGATGATTTCGAGGGCTGACAACAATGCGACTGCGATCGGTAGATCGAAATGGCTGCCCTCTTTGGGGAGGTCGGCAGGAGAAAGGTTTATGGTGATCCGCTTGGAAGGAAGCGCAATGGCCATCGAACTAAGGGCACTGCGCACTCTTTCACGAGCCTCCGAGACGGCTTTGTCAGGCAGGCCGACAATCGAAAATGCAGGCAGGCCCGGCTAGACGGCGCATTGCACTTCAACTGGCCGGGCATCGACACCTTGGAACGCGACTGTATGGGCGCGAGCTACCATGTTTCCTCCGCTTCGAACCTGATTGTGGTTAACAGAGGGTTACTGGCATGGGTGCGGTTTAAGAATGGTTAACAGAACTCACCATCTTTTCAAATTTCGGCCATGCTTGAGGATCGGAGAGCGTCTTGTCCCTACAGAACGCATTGCAAAAGCCCCAGATTCGTCCGTTCAGCTTTAGAAAATGCGTGACGGGTTTTCCTGAATACGGGCAAGCGGAATTGATTGATGGCCCATCAGTTGCAGGCATGGCGCTCGAAGTTTCTCCAATCGGCCAAGGTACCGAAGGGAGGTTCTGATTATACGGAAAAGGATCGTACTTTACCGTCATTCCCATCGCGCGCCACTGTCGAACCGATATATCTGCCAGCAATTGCAGGCAATATTCACGATTTTGTTCAGAAACTGGCAGATCATACCCGATGATCCGTGCCGCCACAGGTGTGTAAAACACGTCAGCTAGAGAGTAGGTTTCAAACAGAGGTCCCTGCTTCGCCCCGGAGACCGACCGAGCATGCTGCCATAGCAACTCAATGCGCTTCAGGTCTGTCAGAGTTTCAGCCGTTGGCGCAAACCCTCTCCAACAATGTAACAATTGCATCGGACATTCAGAACGCAGCGCAGCGAAACCAGCTACCATTTCCGAACACAACCAGCGGGCTGTCGCGCGGGCCGTGGCGTTTTGCGGCCAAAGATTTGCTTCAGGGTGACGTTCAGCCAGCGTCTCTGCGATCGCAAGGCTTTCACCAACAACAATACCGTCTGGCAGACGTAGGGCCGGAACAAGGCGGGCCGGTGAAACTTGTGCCATGTCCTCAGCCATCGAGCCGGAATACAAGCCGACCATGTGGGTGCGATACGGCAAACCGAACTTTTTCAGCATCAGCCAACCACGCAAGGACCAACTGGAAAACAAGCGGTCACCGATAAAGAGTTCGTAAGTCATGTACTGACGATGGCGAACGTAGTGCCAGCAGTAAATCAGAGAATTGTGCGTTACTTGATCACGGACAGTGATTGATCCGACCAACGGTCCAACTATTGGTGGATCGTGTAATTTCGGTAACGGAAAGATTATCGATCCGATGCGAAAACGCTTCCTTAGCATTAACGTTTAGGGCGCGCTGGACCTGAGTCAGAATGACCCCAAAATGCGCAACTACAATCAAGTCACGACCCACGTGCTGGTCGATCAGGTTGTCAATTACAGCATCCACTCTGGTACAGACTTCGTTCCAGCTTTCGCCATGTGGGGGGCGGACATCACCTGGGGCGTCCCAATAGGCTAAGGCCAATTCTGGATCATCGGCCTCGATCTCGGCGAAAGAGCGCATTTCCCACGCCCCAAAATTTATTTCGCGCAGGTCACGGTTATGGGGCAAACGGAACCGTTGGCCTTGAATAGCAGAAGCAGTATCGGCGGCACGTGACAGGTCGGATGAGATGACCACCGCATCCGAGGGCAAGTGCGAGTGCAGCCTGTCAATGGCGACGAGATCGCTTAGGTCAGCGGGTATGTCCGACCAACCGACCATGGCTTTGGCGTGGGTCGGGCCATGGCGGACAAGGTGCAAACGTGTCATGGTAATTGACCTTTTAGTACAACCGGCAAGCCTGCGGTGACCTGCACCACTAGATCAGCTTGTGCCGCCAGTGCGATATTCAAACGTCCCTGCATTTCGCGAAACTGCCGGGCAAGCGTGTTTTCCGGAACGATGCCGTGCCCAACCTCATTGGACACTACTACAAGTTCTGCCGGGCAATTGCGTAAAGCATCCAAAAGCGCTGTTTGTTCCATTTCAAGATCGCTTCCAGCAAGCAGGTGGTTTGTCAGCCACATCGTCGCGCAATCGACTAGTCCAATCTGGTTACTGTCCATGTCGCGAATTTTTGAGATCAGGTCGAAGGGCACTTCAATCGTGGACCATCCTTCCCCGCGTTGCGCAATATGTTGCTTAATTTTTAGGCGCATCTCTTCATCAAACACTTGTGATGTCGCAAGGTAAACGCGTTTTTTTCCTGACATGACAACAAGTTGTTCGGCAAATGAGGATTTTCCCGATGCAGCGCCACCCAGGACAAAGGTTAAATCAGGACGCACTATAATTACCTTTCTGGTGATCCACCTGGTGCTGCCCTGCGTATCGACCACAGGTCGGCAAGGCAAGCCCGGCCAGCGCCGACAAAAATGGGAGAGTTGCATGGCACTGGACAACGCAAAAGATTTTTCGATGTCCCGACAGGCGATGAAGGCCGAGTTGCTGGACGCAGAGACGGAATTGAAGTTGGCTTACGCTTGGCGGGACAATCGGGACGAACAAGCCCTTCATCGATTGATCACTGCTTATATGCGATTGGCAATTTCAATGGCGGCAAAGTTCAAACGTTACGGCGCGCCCATGAACGACCTTATTCAAGAGGCTGGTTTGGGCCTGATGAAGGCCGCCGACAAGTTTGACCCTGATCGCGGAGTTCGATTTTCCACTTATGCAGTTTGGTGGATCAAGGCCAGCATTCAGGACTACGTTATGCGAAACTGGTCAATGGTGCGCACTGGGTCTACTTCAGCGCAAAAATCGCTGTTTTTCAATATGCGCCGGGTTCAGGCACGTTTGGAGCGCGAAGCCGCAACCGAGGGCCAGAAGTTGGATCGGCATCAGCTTCATCAATTGATAGCTGCCGAAATTGGAGTGCCCTTGCGGGACGTTGAAATGATGGAAGGGCGTCTTTCCGGATCGGATTTTTCCCTGAACGCTGTTCAGTCGGTGGATGACGAAGGGAGAGAATGGATTGATGCGCTGGAAGATGACAGCGAACAGGCGGCCGACACGGTCGAGCACAGTCACGACACCGAGCAATTGCGCACTTGGTTGGTTGCCGCGATGCAAGCTTTGAACGAACGGGAACGTTTCATCGTGCGTGAACGGAAACTGCGCGAACCAGCCCGCACCTTGGAAAGTCTTGGCCATGAACTGGGTCTTTCAAAAGAGCGCGTCCGCCAGCTTGAGGCGGCGGCATTTGTGAAAATGCGCAAGAACCTTGAAGCGCAATCACGTGAGGTGCAACACTTCTTCGCATGAGACTGATTGCGATTCTCGCGTGCATTTGCACGGTTACCAGTGTAATGGTTCGGCAAGGCCATGCGCAGGAACTTTTAACTGCTGAACTGATTGCGGAAATGCAATCTGCCGATGTTGTGATTCTTGGGGAAATTCACGACAACCCTCGGCACCATCTGGTGCAAACTGAGGCCATTAAGTCCCTGTCTCCGACTGCTGTTGTTTGGGAGATGGTAACAGAAGAGGGTGCTCAGCGGCTTGCTCAAAAGGCCGCAACCAATCCCGAGGAACTGTCTCGAATGCTGAGATGGGCCGAGTCAGGTTGGCCCCCGTTAAGCATGTATTATCCAATTTTTCAGGCATCTAATGCTCCGGTTTATGGTGCTATGGTGCCGCGCGCAGCAGCCAGAGCTGCGATGGAACGGGGCGCGGCCACGGCTTTGGGTGCCGACGCGGCGCGTTACGGGTTGACGGTGCCGTTAGCGCCGGAAGACCAAGCAGCCCGCGAGGCTGATCAATTGGCTGCACATTGCGACGCTATTCCCACTGAGGATTTACCCCAGATGGTTGCGATCCAACGTCTTCGTGATGCTGTTTTGACGCGATCGATCTTACGCGCCACAGAAGAAACCGGCGGTCCTGTTGCAGTTATTACGGGTAACGGCCACGCACGGAAGGACCGTGGAATTCCAACCTTTTTGTCCCGCATGCGCCCCGGCTTGAAAGTCTTCGTGTTGGGTCAGTCCGAGGATGGCGTTGTAGACGGAGAGTTCGACGCCGTAATTGACAGCCCGGCAGTCGATCGCGAGGACCCCTGCAAAGCTTTTGAAGCACAGAATTAACTGCTGGAACTCTGGTCGAGCGTTGCCTAATGTCAGGGCCGTCCGGTACGGGAAGGGCTGATCATGCTGGCATCCAAACGTATTCTGCTGATTATAGGCGGCGGAATCGCGGCTTATAAATCGCTGGATTTAATCCGTCGGTTGAAAGAACGCGGTGCAGGCGTGATACCGGTTCTGACCCGCGCCGCAGAGGAATTTGTTACACCTTTGTCGGTTTCAGCTTTGTCCGGTGAAAAAACCTATCGCGACCTGTTCGACCTCACGGATGAGGCCGAGATGGGTCACATCCAGCTTTCAAGATCCGCAGATTTGATCGTAGTCGCGCCCACAACGGCCGACTTGATGGGAAAAATGGCATCCGGGCTGGCGAATGATCTGGCTTCGACTCTCTTGATGGCGACCGACACACGTGTTCTGTGCGCCCCAGCCATGAACGTACGAATGTGGAATCATCCGGCTACGCAACGCAATCTTAAACAGTTGCGGGAAGACGGGGTGCGATTCGTCGGGCCCAACGAAGGCGATATGGCTTGCGGGGAATTTGGGCCGGGGCGGATGTCGGAACCCTTGGAAATCGTTGCAGCGATCGAGGCGGAACTGACCGCAGGCCCTTTGAAAGGTAAGCGGATTCTAGTCACATCCGGTCCAACGCATGAGCCGATTGACCCGGTGCGCTATATCGCCAATCGATCTTCTGGGGCTCAGGGAACCGCGATTGCCCGCGCCCTATCTGCAATGGGGGCCGAAGTAATTTTTGTTACCGGTCCGGCAGATGTTCAACCTCCGGAGGGAGTTCAGGTTGTTCCCGTCGAGACTGCACAGCAGATGTCGGATGCCGTAGATAACGCTTTGCCGGTGGACGCAGGAGTTTTTACGGCGGCGGTTGCCGACTGGCGGGTCGCCGGAGTTTCAGACCGAAAGCTGAAGAAGAGTCGCGACGGCTTGCCGACATTGGAGTTTTCTGAGAACCCCGACATCCTGAAACGCGTATCTCATTTGGAGAAGAACCGCCCCTCTCTCGTTGTTGGGTTTGCCGCGGAAACAGATAACGTGGTTGAACATGCCTCAGCTAAACGTGAACGAAAGGGCTGTGACTGGATCGTTGCCAATGATGTCAGCCCAACGACCGGCATTATGGGCGGGTCCGAAAACGCGGTGACCCTGATTACGGGTCAAGGAACTGAGGAATGGCCGCGCATGAGTAAAGATTTGGTGGCAAATCGGTTGGCTCAAAAAATTGCCGATGCATTGTCGGAATGAATTGCGGAGCCAGATGTTGAAACGAAAGGTGCGCAGATGGTCGCAATTCATGTGATCCATGAGGATTGGGCTGATAGGTCCGTGGCCTTGCCCTGCTATGAATCTGCAGGCGCGGCTGGTGCGGATGTACGGGCCAATATACCTGATCGTGGCACTATCGTTTTGCAACCCGGAAATCGCGCATTGGTGCCAACAGGTCTAAGGATCGAGATACCAACGGGATTTGAGGTACAGGTTCGTCCACGATCAGGTCTCGCTCTTAAACATGGGATCACTTTGCCAAACACTCCGGGCACCATCGACAGTGATTATCGCGGACCGCTGGGTGTCATCGTTTTGAACGCAGGGCAGGAAAGGTTCGAAATAAATCACGGAGATCGCATTGCCCAACTCATAGTGGCGCCTGTAGTGCAGGCTGTTTTTGAGATCGCAGAGAACTTGGGCGAAACAGCGCGTGGGGCGGGCGGATTTGGCTCGACTGGGCGCGGCTGATGCTGCTTGTCCTGGCTTTGGCTGCGGGTTTGTGGGGCATTGGTCACTTTGTCGGTGTGTCGCGGACGGCCCGATTTGTATCCGTTTCAGTACTGCTCTTGGGAGTGATCATTGCCCAACTGTCATTACCTGACCAGCACCCGCTGCGCGAGGCTACCGGTGGCTCTGCCGCGATGTGGTTCATTCTGGTCGGATTTGCAGTTCTGATCCTGATGTACGGAAAGGTATTGAAGGTGCTTCGAAACCGCGCCGTTCCAGTTTCTACGCAACAAATCACCGCGCCGTCGGACAAGTTCAGTGAAACTGAATTGGACCGCTATGCCCGCCACATCGTCCTGCGTGAATTGGGAGGCCCGGGTCAGAAACGCTTGAAACAGTCACGCGTTCTGGTGATCGGTGCCGGCGGACTGGGCGCACCCGCGTTGCAATACCTTGCCGCAGCAGGTGTTGGTACAATCGGCGTAATTGATGACGATGTTGTTGAGAACGCCAACCTTCAAAGACAGGTGATACATCGCGACGCCGATATTGGAATGCCAAAAGTATTTTCTGCACAACAAGCGATGCTAGCGCAAAATCCTAACGTCGATGTTCTGCCATATCATCGGCGGTTGACCGAAGAGATTGCTGAGGACCTGTTTTCGGATTTTGACCTTGTCCTTGACGGCACCGATAATTTCGAAACGCGGTATTTGTCTAATCGAACTGCGGTCAGACTGGGCAAGCCCTTAATTTCGGGGGCATTGTCGCAGTGGGAAGGGCAACTGAGTGTATTTGACCCTGCTACGACCGGCCCCTGCTATCAATGTATATTCCCAGAAGCTCCGGCAGCAGGGCTAGCACCATCCTGCGCCGAGGCTGGTGTCATTGGCCCCTTGCCGGGTGTAGTAGGGTCCATGATGGCGGTGGAAGCGATTAAGGTGGTCACGGGTGCCGGGCAAGCACTACGCGGTGAGATGCTAATCTATGACGCGCTTTATGGTGAAAGCCGAAAGATCGCATTGACGCGAAGAGCAGATTGCCCGATTTGCGGCGACAAATAACCAATAATCTATTTCCGGGCCGGCTCTGGATCATTATTCCGGGCGCTCCTAGGTATACGGTCAAAGGAGACTTGCATGACCAACCCAATTCTTTCTGAGTGGAACACTCCGTTCAAGATCGCGCCATTTGCTGAAATCTCTGACGAAGATTTTGCGCCTGCGCTTGAGCAAGCCATGGGGGTTCACAACGCCCAAATTGATGCAATTGCTTCGGCGACGGAAACTCCGAATTTTGTAAACACGATTGAAGCGTTGGAAGCGGCAGGCGAACAGATGGATAAGGTCCTGTCGGTTTTCTACTCGGTCGCGGGAGCGGATAGCAATCCAAGGCGCGAAGAATTGCAACGCGAGTTCTCTCCTAAACTTTCCGAGCATTATTCGGGTATTTCGTCGAACAAAACGTTGTTTCGGCGGGTAGCAGACTTATGGAACCGTCGTGAACACCTGGATCTGACCGACGAACAGAAACGCATTCTTTTTCTGACCTACCGTGGTTTCGTGCGCGCAGGGGCAGCACTGCAAGGAGAGCAAGACACCCGGATGCAAGAAATAAAGGCCCGACTGGCCTTGTTGGGCACATCCTTTACGCAAAATCTTCTGGCGGATGAGCGGGATTGGTACATGGAGTTGAATGAGGACGATTTATTGGGCTTACCAGACTTCGTCGTAAGTTCCGCACGTTCGGCAGGGCAAGAAAAGGGTTCTGACGATCCTGTTGTGACACTTTCGCGTTCTTTGATCGTGCCATTTCTGCAGTTTTCGCCACGGCGTGACCTCCGTGAAAAAGCCTATCGCGCATGGGTTTCCCGCGGTGCAAATGGCGGTGAAACCGACAACCGAGAGATAGCGGCCGAGATACTGGGCTTGCGGCAGGAAAGGGCAAAGCTATTGGGTTACGACAGCTTTGCCGAATATAAGCTGGAAACCGAGATGGCACGGACGCCGGATCGTGTGCGTGATCTTTTGATGCAAGTCTGGGAACCAGCCAAAATGCGGGCGGATGCAGATGCTGAAACCCTGACCGCGATGATGCGGGACGATGGCGTTAATGGCCCGCTGGAAGCTTGGGATTGGCGCTACTACGCTGAAAAGCGGCGCAAGGCTGAACATGACTTGGATGAAGCTTCGCTCAAGCCGTATTTGCAGTTGAACCGAATGATCGAGGCTGCGTTTGACTGTGCCAACCGCCTGTTCGGTTTGGCATTTAAACCATTGGATGTGCCGCTTTACCACCCCGACTGCCGCGCTTGGGAGGTGACAAGGGAAGGTCGTCATATTGCGGTGTTTATAGGCGATTACTTCGCGCGCGGCTCAAAACGATCTGGTGCGTGGTGCAGCGCGATGCGTAGTCAGGCGAAATTTCCGGTGGAACAGGCGCCAATCGTTATCAATGTTTGCAACTTTGCCAAAGGTGATCCGGCGTTGCTGTCTTATGACGACGCGCGGACATTGTTTCACGAATTTGGTCATGCGCTGCACCAAATGTTGTCGAACGTGACCTACGAAAGCATCTCGGGCACCAGTGTGGCGCGTGATTTCGTGGAACTGCCCAGCCAGCTTTACGAACATTGGCTGGATGTCCCCGAGGTATTGGCGGAATTTGCGACGCATGCTGATACGGGCGAGCCGATGCCACGCGAGATGCTGGGCAAGGTGCTGAAAGCAGCCAATTTCGATCAAGGATTTCAGACCGTTGAATATGTAGCCTCAGCTTTGGTCGATCTGGCTTTTCATGAAGGGGACGCGCCTGACGATCCGATGGCGAAACAGGCTGAGCTTTTGAACGAAATAGGGATGCCAGCGGCGATCGGTATGCGCCATGCGACCCCGCATTTCGCGCATGTCTTTGCCGGCGATGGCTATAGCTCGGGTTATTACAGCTACATGTGGTCCGAGGTCATGGATGCAGACGCTTTCGCTGCATTTGAAGAAGCAGGCGGTGCCTTTGATCCTGAACGCGCCAAGGCACTGGAGGATAGCATTCTTTCGACTGGTGGTTCGCGAGAGGCGGAAGAGCTATACCTTGAGTTTCGCGGGCGCCTGCCAGGGGTGGAAGCGCTGTTAAAGGGGCGAGGATTGATCGCGGCTTGAGTGCTCAATAACCCAGGTCGCGATCTACAAGATGCAGAAACGGCTCGCCACGTTCGCCACGCCGAATATTCTCGCAGATGACTTGCGCTGCGGTTACGGGCCGGGTTTCTGATGCGATATGCGGCGTAACGGTTACGTTTGGATGTTTCCAATAGGGGTGATCCGGTGGCAAAGGTTCCGTTCGGAACACGTCGAGAGTTGCGTGGCCAACCTGACCGCTATTCAAGGCCGCCAGTAACGCGTCGTCATCGATTAGCGGGCCGCGTCCTGGATTTATGATCTTGGCTCCTTGCGGCAACAGAGCAAGCGACTGGGTGTCCAGAATATTCTCAGTTGCCGGAGTTTCAGGTAACAAAAGGACTACTATTTCGGCCTGTGAAAGTGCTTGTTTCAAGTCCTTGGTGCCGCTTAAAGATTTAATTCCCGGGATGTTTTTCTGAGTCCTGCTCCAACCCATGACCTTGAAGTTTAGCGCGGCCAGAGCGCGGGCTGCAGACTCACCCAAAGCGCCCAGACCCAATATTAAAATACGGCGCTGCGACGCGAGTGGCGGTGCTTCGGGTATCCAAGTCCCATCTTGAGACGTAATGTGCTTATCCATGCCAAGATGATATCGCAGCGCGTGTCCCACGACCCATTCAGTCATACCTTCGGTCAGCCCATGATCCACCATCCGAGCCAGCGGTACGTTCAACGTTTCGTTGTCCGTTATACTTTCGACCCCGGCCCATAAGCTGAGAACTGCTTTTAACCGGCCAAAGGGCCTGAAATCAGATAGGCCGCCGTTGGGAGCGTAGACTACGTAGTCGACTTTTTCAGGTGGTATCTCTGTCGCCAGATCGAAGTCCAGGCCCGCGTCCAACAGACCTTTGGAAAGAAGTGGCCGGTATTCGGGCCACAGTTCGGCACGCGCGGAAAACAGGACTTTCACGGTCATGCTGGACCTTTCGAATTAACGGGGACGGTGAATATGAGCGCTTTGGACAATACCAAACGCCGCCATCAAGACCAGCATGGCGGAGCCACCATAACTGACCATTGGTAGTGGGACACCCACAACCGGTGCCAAACCCATGACCATGGACATATTGACCGCAAAGAACAGGAAGAAATTCAATGAAATACCCAATGTTACCAGCGACGAGAACCGGTCCTTCGTCGACAGCGCAGTGACCATGCAGAACACCAGAATCAGGCCGTAAAGTATCAGCAAGGTGATACCCCCGACGAAACCGAACTCTTCGGCCAATGTGGTGAAAATGAAATCGGTGTGTTTTTCAGGCAAGAAATTCAGGCGCGATTGTGTGCCCTGCATGAACCCACGCCCGTTCCAGCCGCCGGATCCCAAAGCGATTTTGGATTGCGTAATGTGATAACCCGCGCCCAACGGATCGGTAGACGGATCCAAAAATGTATCGATGCGGCGGAACTGATAATCTTTTAATAATTGCCAATCTGTTCCGCGGCTTTTGAATACTGTAGTCACCAATCCGACGCCTGCAGCGATAACAGCAGCGAAATAAGCCCAGTGAACCCCTGCCAGAAACATTAGCCCACCACCTGCGGCCAACAGCAGGATGGACGTTCCAAGGTCAGGCTGCCGCAGAACCATCAAAGTTGGAATAAGGATCAAAATTACCGGAAGAATGACCCAAAGTGGCTTTGAAGTTTTGTGCGCGGGTAGCCAGTCGTAATAAGCCGCCAACAGCATGACAAGTGTCACCTTCATCAGTTCCGAAGGCTGCAACCGCATGAAACCCAAATCAATCCACCGTTGGGCGCCCATTCCGACGGCGCCGACCAATTCGACAAGTATCAGCAATCCGATCGAACTCAGATAGGCCACTGCGGACATGTTGCGCCAAAACCAGATAGGAACGACGGCTATTATAAACATAACCACCAATCCCAGGCCGAACCTTTCCATTTGTGGTTCGGCCCACGGTGTCCATGACCCGCCCGCCACAGAGAATAGCATCAAAAAACCAGCGCATGCCACGCTTACCAGCAACAGGGTAAGTGGCCAGTTCATATACAGAACCTTGCGAACTCCAGATGGTGTGGATTTGACTGCGTATTCGAGATAGCTCATGCGCGGTCCTTCTCACCTGGACGCGCTCTGGGACGACGATCGCCTTCCAACAGTTTTTGCTGTTCTTTGATGCGTTCGCGATCAGCCGATGGATAGGCTTCGAGTGGGGGCGTGCCGTTGTAAAGCGCCTGCAACATAATATCGCGAGCGACCGGCGCGGCTGCTTTGGATCCACCTCCTCCGTGTTCTACCACAACGGCCACCGCATATTTCGGGTTATCGTAAGGCGCAAAGCTGACGAACAAAGCGTGGTCGCGGCGTTCCCAAGGCAGGTCTTCGTTACGTATTACGCCGGCTGCGCGCTCCGCCTTGGTAATGTTTCGTACCTGACTGGTGCCTGTCTTTCCAGCCATGCGAAAGTCTTCCGCAATGATGCGGCTACGGTAGGCGGTGCCACGGCGGTCATTCGAGACCGAGAACATTGCCTTGCGAACCTGTTCAAGATTGTTGCGGTTCACAGCTAATGGTTCACCGGCACCCGAAGGTTGTTCAATTCCATTGGCTGACCGCACCAGCCGTGGTGTCACCGAGCGACCCGTAGCAAGCCGAGCCGTCATAACAGCCAATTGGAGTGGTGAAGCAAGCATGAAACCCTGACCGATCGACGCGTTGGCTGTGTCACCGACCAACCAGTCTTCGCCATGCACACGCTGTTTCCATTCCTGGTTTGGAGCCAATCCAGCGGCAACGGCGGACATTGGAATATCGTGCTTTACACCCAGCCCGAATGTGCGTGCCATATCTGAAATTTTGTCGATCCCGACACGCAAGGCAACGTCATAATAATAAACGTCGCAGCTACGTTTGAGAGACAACCCCAAATCGACTGTGCCATGGCCGCCGCGTTTCCAGCAGTGAAATCGTCGGCTTCCGACTTTTAGGTGACCTGGACAATAAACGGTACTGGACGGACTGATTACACCCGCCTCCAACGCAGCCATTGCGGTTATCATTTTGAAGGTCGAGCCGGGTGGGTATGTGCCTTGAACTGTTTTGTTGGCCAGCGGGCGATAATTGTCTTGTGTTAGGGCTCGGTAATCGGCAACCGATATACCCCTGACAAAGAGGTTGGGATCGAAGCTTGGCGCCGAACTAATGGCGCGGATGTCACCGTTTTCACAATCAATCACAACCGCAGCGGCGCTTTCACCGGCTAAACGGGCTTGCGCGTATTGCTGCAGGTCTGCATCGACCGACAACTGAAGGTCAGCGCCAGCTTCGCCTTCCTGTCGATCCAGTTCACGCATGACGCGACCGGTCGCGTTAACCTCAACACGCTTGGCGCCAGCCTTGCCCCGCAGCTTGATTTCCTGTTTGGCCTCAAGGCCGACCTTGCCGATTTGGAACCGCGGAATACGCAGCACGGGTTCTGGGTCTTCGATCTGACTCAGGTCATAATCACTTACAGGGCCGACATACCCCACCACATGGGCAAAATCCTCATAACGAGGGTATTGGCGGGTCATTCCGACTTCAGGTGTCACGCCGGGCAGAGCAGGAGCGTTAACGGCGACTTTCGAAATGTCTTCCCACGTCACCTGATCAGCCAATGTTACGGGCAGAAACGGGGCCGAGCGACGCATCTCTGATTTTGCACGTTCGATTTCATCTTGAGTCAGCGAAATAAGTTCAGAGAGTTTCGCGATAACTTGGTCAATGTCTCCCGCGTCTTCACGAACGATCACTATCCGGTACGATGGCGAGTTCTGGCCAATGATTTGGCCGTTTCTGTCGTAGATGCGACCGCGTGACGGTGGAATTAGCCTGATATTGACCCGGTTTTCCTCGGCCAGCAGCCGGTATTCATCTGCTTGGTCGACCTGCATGAACCGCATACGCGCGGCCAGACCGCCGATGAAGACCGCCTGCATTCCCCCCAATATCAGCGCCCTGCGGGGCAAACGTTTATAGGCTGGGCCAGGTGCTTTTTGCTTAGGTTGCTTCATGCGCGTGCTCCGGCCGTGGTATTGTCTGTAACGGATGCGCGCGTTACACCGAAGGCCACTTGGCTAAGCAGCACAATTGCTGGGTAGATCGATATCGTCACGATTGCCTGAATTGCGATTGACCCCATACCTGCCTGTTGAACGGAAAGTATTCCCAAAATCAGGCCGTTCGCGACAAAAATCACAGTTATCACCGCCGCAACCGAAGTCCATTCAGCTGCAAAACCGGCATCGCGGAATCCGGGCGCAGCAGACCTTAGGTACGCGGCACCAAGAACGACCAATGCCGCCATTAACCCTGGAGGGCGTTGCAGCAACAGGTCCGCCAACAACATTATCGCGGCGATGCTGATCATGGGAACATATTCAGGTCGACGCAGTAACCACGCGTAAGTCAGAACAATTAGAATGTCGGGAAACGGCCAGCGGTCGGGTTTTGTATCCAATGGCAACAGGTGAAGAAACAGGACCAGAAAAGAAAGCAAGACATAAAGGCAACGTTTTAGCCAGAGTTTAGAGGCAGCATTATCCATCGCCTGCCTCCTGCGTTGACAAGGCTGCCTCGGGCTGTTTCGGGCCGACGAGCCCACCTGGATCTCGGATGACAGGTGAGGGTTGAAAGCGCAGCACGCGTAAAAATTCGAGTCGTTCGAAATCCGCAGACAATCGGACGCGTAACCTGCCGCCCGGATCAATTGCTATTTGCCCGATCAAAAGACCACCTGGAAACACTCCGCCGTCACCGGAAGTAACGACACGATCACCTGGTCGAACAAGTTCGCGATTCTCCAGGAATTCCACCGCAGGACTTGCGGTATTGTCACCGATAATCAACGCTGTCTGGCCCGAGGGCTGAATAGTTGCAGGGATTGCGCTTGAGGCATCGGTCAACAAAATGACCCTAGCCGTGTCCGCCCCCACGCCCGAAATGCGCCCAACCACACCAATACCATCCATGGTCGCCCAGCCATCCAGTATTCCGTCTCGTTCACCAACGTTCAACAAAACCGATTGCCGAAAAGGGGAGCCACTGTCAGCCATGACAACCCCCGTGATGTATGTAAGCCGAGCATCCAGCCGCACATTGTTCAAGTCCAACAAGCGGGCGTTTTCCTGCTCTAACTGCAGTGCCGCCTCTTTCCAGGCTCGCATTCGGCGCAGCTCGCTGCGCAGTTCCTGGTTTTGCTCACTTAAGCGTTGATAGCTTTGAAAGTCCCGAGCCAGATTGACAGCGGCGGTAACAGGGACCATGGCCCATTCCATCGACGGAACCACCGTATCCACCACTTGCGCCCTGAAACGCTCCACTCGCGGGCTGTCGATGCGCCAGACAACAAAGATACCTAACAGGCACAAAACTAAAAGCCCCAGCAGCAGTCTGCGCAGAGGGGTTGTGTATTCGTCGCGCTGTGATCGGTCTTTTGCCACAGGACTCCTTCCCGTGCTGCTCGCGTCCGAAAATGTACCCTCGGATCAGAGGGTGCGCGCCTTAGCTTTCGTAGTCAATCGCGTGGCGCAGCTGTTTTTCGTATTCTAAGGCCTTACCGGTGCCCAAGGCTACACAATTCAGGCTTTCATCTGCGATCGATACAGCCAGACCAGTCTGTTCTCGAAGCGCCAAATCCAGATCGCCAAGCAAAGCCCCGCCACCTGTCAGCATTACGCCGCGGTCCACAATATCCGCAGCCAGATCGGGCGGTGTGGTTTCCAAGGCGGTCATTACCGCTTCGCAAATCTGCTGGACCGGTTCTGATAACGCTTCGGCAACTTGTGCTTGGCTGATTTCGATTTCCTTCGGCACACCGTTCAACAGGTCGCGGCCCCTGATATGCATCGACTGACCGCGACCGTCATCCGGCATACGGGCCGTGCCGATTGTGGTCTTTATCCGTTCGGCAGTGGATTCGCCGACCAACAGGTTCTGTTGCCGTCGTAAGTACGAGATAATAGCCTCGTCCATTCGGTCGCCACCAACGCGCACCGAACGGGCGTAGACGATATCACCCAATGAAAGAACGGCTACTTCGGTCGTTCCGCCGCCAATGTCGACAACCATGTTGCCAGTTGGATCTGTAATGGGCATGCCTGCACCAATCGCAGCCGCAATTGGCTCGGCGATCAGGCCCGCGCGACGCGCGCCTGCGGATAAAACAGACTGGCGGATGGCGCGTTTTTCAACCGGAGTGGCACCGTGCGGGACGCAGACGATGATTTTTGGTTTAGAAAAAGTCGAGCGTTTATGCACCTTGCGAATGAAGTGCTTGATCATCTCTTCAGCAGTGTCGAAGTCTGCGATCACGCCTTCGCGCATCGGGCGGATTGCCTCGATCGAGCCCGGTGTCCTTCCCAGCATAAGCTTGGCGTCTTCACCGACCGCCAGAACCTTTTTCACGCCATCCTTTACGTGATACGCAACAACGGAAGGTTCAGACAGGATCACACCGCGCCCCTTGACATAAACCAGCGTGTTCGCTGTACCGAGGTCGATAGCCATGTCCGCTGTGAACAGGCCGCCCAGATTGCCAAAGATGCCCATAATTCCCTGATCCCGTTTGTCAGAATTTCCACTGCCCGCGACTCGACGGTTCCGGGACGGATGCCTTATAGGGTGCCAACTCGTCCGGTAAAAGGGCCGATTCCGCGACAATCAGCACCTTTCCGCCTTAATGGTAGGGACTTTAGAAGGCAAAATGCTCTCATATCAACACATTTACCACGCAGGTAACCTTGCAGACGTACATAAGCACGCGATTGTGGCACAAACGCTGGCTTATCTTACGCAAAAGGACAAACCATTAACCTATGTCGAGACCCATTCAGGGCGTGGGCTTTATCAGTTGGATTCGATTGAGGCAATTCGCACAGGCGAGGCAGTAGCGGGGATAGAGCGGGTGATGCAAGAAGGGTGGTTCGACGCCGATCACCCGCTGAACCAGGCGATAACGTTGGTCAAATCCCGGTTTGGCAAGACCGCATACCCGGGGTCGCCGATGATAGCGGCAAGTTTGTTGCGCCCTCAAGATAGTCTGCATCTGGCAGAGCTTCATCCGCAGGAATACCGTGCGCTTTCTGATGCAATGGCTGCAACAAATGCAAAAACTTACCACCAGGACGGTTTTGAGCTTGCTCAGTCATTGCTGCCACCTACACCGCGGCGAGGCGTGTTGTTGATAGATCCAAGCTACGAGATCAAGGCCGACTATGATCGGCTACCGAAAATCATCTCGTCGTTGCACCGTAAGTGGAACGTTGGGGTGATCGCAGTGTGGTATCCAATCTTGGGTAACCAACGTCACTGGGCGATGCGGGAAGCTTTAGGAAAGTTGAGGTTACCCAAGGTCCTGCAACATGAAGTTCGCTTTCCCGTGGCCCGAAAAAATCATGGGATGATCGGATCGGGTATGTTTCTGGTCAATGCGCCATTTGGGTTGAACGAAACCACTAATGAACTGGACAGCTTGTTTGGACGGCTTTCATCCTGAGCTTTTGTTACAATCTTTGCCTCTGTTTAGCTTCATGCTGCTCAAAATCAGCCCGGCGACTAAGGGAAGACAGGGGCGGTCTCAGGCAGGCCGCCCCTTTTTGTATTTATGACAAATCCTTGTACGAGATTTCGCGCGCGTCAGCGCCAGGCCCCGCCTTTTCCCTCCTAACAATAAGTCGGTTCAAAGCGTGAATGTAAGCCTTGGCTGATGCCACGACAGTGTCGGTATTGGCTGACTGCCCGGTTGCAATCATCCCGTCCTCTTCCAGCCGAACCGATACTGTGGCCTGAGCGTCGGTTCCTTCGGTAACTGCATGAACTTGGTAAAGTTGCAGATGAGCGGTGTTTGGATGAACCCTTCGTATTGCCCGGAAAGCGGCGTCCACCGGACCGTCGCCAGTTTCGGTTGCTATGACCTCTTGCCCGTCTACGTCCATCTCGATGGTTGCCTCGGCCTTGCCGACCGTTCCGCATGTGACCTTCATCGATACTAACTGCAAGTTATCGTTGCCGTCGTCATCGTCCAGCGACATCAATGCGATAAGGTCGTCGTCAAACACTTCTTTCTTGCGGTCAGCTAACTCCTTGAACCTTACAAAGATGTCTTTCAGTTGGTTGTCGCCAACCTCGTATCCCAAAGTGCTCAGCTTTTCGCGCAGTGCCGCGCGGCCCGAGTGTTTGCCCAACGGCAGCGATGTGCCCGACAAACCGACATCCTCTGGCCGCATGATTTCGAAGTTTTCGCGGTTCTTAAGCATCCCGTCTTGATGGATCCCGCTTTCGTGGGCAAAGGCATTCTTTCCGACGATTGCCTTGTTGAACTGCACGTTAAATCCGGAAACGGTCGCTACCCGACGCGAAATGTGCATGATCTTGGTTGTATCGATCCCGGTTCGCCAAGGCATGATGTCGTTTCGCGTACGAAGGGCCATTACGACCTCTTCCAGAGCGGTATTACCTGCGCGTTCGCCTAACCCGTTGATCGTACATTCGATCTGGCGGGCACCGCCTGCAACAGCAGCCAGCGAGTTTGCGGTCGCCATTCCGAGATCATTGTGACAGTGGGTCGCGAATATGACTTCATCTGCACCTGGGACGGTTTCGATCAGCCGTTTGATCAGGTCAGCGGATTCCACAGGTGCCGTATACCCCACGGTGTCGGGAATATTGATCGTAGTTGCGCCAGCTTTGATCGCAATTTCGATGACACGGCAAAGGTAATCCCATTCGGTTCGCGTTGCATCCATCGGAGACCACTGAACGTTTTCGCAAAGATTGCGAGCGTGGCTAACAGTCTCGTGAATCTTTTCCGCCATCTCGTCCTGTGTCAGGTTTGGAATAGCCCGATGGAGAGGAGATGTTCCGATAAAGGTGTGGATGCGGTTTTGTTCTGCATGCTTCACAGCTTCCCAGCATCGATCGATATCGGCAAAGTTAGCTCGTGCCAGGCCGCAAATGCGGCTGTTTTTGGATCGCTGTGCAATTTCCGTAACGGCTTTGAAATCACCTTCCGAGGCAATTGGGAAACCGGCTTCGATGATGTCGACGCCCATCTCGTCCAGCAGTTCGGCAATTTCGAGCTTTTCGTCATGCGTCATTGTAGCACCTGGGCTTTGTTCGCCATCGCGCAAAGTGGTGTCAAAGATCAAGACGCGGTCTTGGTCGGTCACGTTGGTCATTGGGGTCACTTTCTGTTCTGTCCTAAATCCGATGGCGCGCTGCCGTCCTCCTCTGAGCGGGCGCGCCGGATGGCACGCTCAGAGGCGGATTAGGATCAGTAGGCCGAGCAGAGACACGCCGCTTGAAGCGGCGTTTGCACAATGGATATCTGCACGGTTGATCATAGTGCGTAGGTTATACAGTTCGAATAAGGAATGAAAAGCAGGAATTTTGTTTGTGTGGCAAAGGATGAGCCATTTGGCCAGTACATGTTGATCGTTGGATAAACACCGCTAGCTGTACCGTCATGGAAAAAGCTTTGATAATAGGCGCAAGTGGCGGCATAGGTGGAGCATTACGCAATGAGCTAGAGGCGCGCGGCGCGAAGGTAATCGGCCTTTCCCGATCGTCCGATGATCTGGACTTTATGGACCCCGCGGCGGCAGAGAGAAAACTTTCGCAATTGGAGGACAATTTTGACCTGATCTTTGTCACGACCGGAGCGCTTGAGATTGATGGCGCTGCGCCCGAAAAAACCATTCGTTCGCTTTCGGCCCAGGAAATGATGAACCAGTTCGCTCTAAATGCGGTTGGCCCGGCGCTTGTTTTGAAGCAGGCCGGCCGATTATTGGCCCGCGATCGTCGCGCGGTATTCGGCGTCCTTTCGGCTCGAGTCGGATCCATCGGAGACAACCGTTTGGGCGGTTGGGTCAGCTATCGGGCTGCCAAAGCCGCAGTTAACCAGATCGTGCACACTGCGGCCATTGAACTTGCCCGGTCACACAAACAGGCAATCTGTGTTGCGCTGCACCCCGGAACTGTAAAAACAACATTCACTGAAAAGTATCTTGCCCGCCACCCGGCAGTTACGCCCGAACAAGCAGCGCAAAACTTGCTGGCGGTGATTGATCATTTGTCCGCTGCGGAAACGGGCGGTTTTTTTGACTGGGCTGGTAAACCCATCCCTTGGTAGCGCTGGCACTAGCCGTCACTTGTCTCCGCGTCTTCAACTTGTTCGACGGGGGTTGGACTTTGTTCAGGGTCGGTTGAAGGAGAGGGGGCCTGAGCGTCTGTGCCGTTTTCCAGCACTCCGTCATTCCAAACCCCTGTCTCAACCTGGCCGTTTGCATACTGCATCGTCCCGGTTCCCTGGCGCTTTGCATCTATAAAATTGCCTTCGTAGACGTCACCGTTAGAATAAGTTGCTTTGCCTTTTCCGGTAATTTTTCCCTCATTCCATTCTCCGGTATATATGAAACCGTTAGACATTGTGATTTCGCCTTGACCGTGACGCTGTCCATTTACGAATTCTCCGGTATAAACCGTGCCGTCTGAGTAGGTTGCTGTACCATCTCCCTGCCGAACGCCATCGACCCATTCGCCATCGTAACGGTACCCATCTGCGAAAGTCAGAACTCCAGAACCGTGGTTTCGCCCGTTTTTGAACTGGCCAGAGTAAACAACTCCGCTGGGATAAGTCGCTTTACCAGTGCCTTCGAAAACTCCGGCAATCCAGTCGCCATCATAAACGGTGCCATCTGGATATGTCTGAACGCCCTTTCCATGGGGCAGGTCGGCGCTGAAATCTCCGATGTACACCGCGCCGTCCGGATATTTCAGTTCGCCAAAACCTTCGATTTGACCATCGGCCCATTCGCCGTTGTAATCGAAGCCGTCAGTTCCCAAAAAGCGCCCATTGCCGTGGCGGCGATCATCCGAGTATTGGCCCTGGTATGTTGCACCGTTGGCATATGTTGCTTTCCCGTTCCCATGACGGCGCCCATTGAGAAGCTCGCCCTCGTAGATGTCCCCATTAGCCTGAGTTAGCCGTCCAGTTCCTGTGATCTGATCCTCGGTCCAGGTTCCATCGTAAATCATACCGTCCGGCATAGTCAGAATGCCCTGCCCGTGACGCTTTCCTGCATTGATATCGCCGGTGTAAGTGCCGCCACCTTCGTAATCGATTTGGCCTTTGCCCTGCTTCACACCGTCGACCCAATCGCCGTCGTACTTGTATCCGGTTGATGACGTGATAACGCCTTTGCCATGATGGCGGGCGTCCTTGAAGCCGCCTTCATAACGCATCCCGTTCGCGTACTGCGCCACTCCGGTTCCGTTGATGGCGCCGCCAGACCATTCACCTTCATATGTGCCGCCGTCATTGAAGATAATTTTGCCAATGCCGTCGGGTTTGCCCTTTACAAAGCTGCCTTCATAAACCGAACCGTTGGCATATCGGGCTGTTCCTTGCCCTTGAATTTCACCTTCGACCCATTCGCCTGAATACTCGAAACCATCTGGCAGACGATACGTGCCCGTTCCATGACGGAGACCGTTTTCGAACGTGCCTTCGTACACTCCACCGACTTCGTCATCGGCTATGACGACTTCACCGCTTTGCTGTGCGCTAGCTGACTGAGCAGCAATAACAAGGGTTGCAACAGCAATGAATGCACGGATCACGTTCATGGTTTTTCCTGCCTACCGAGTGTCTGGCGTTTAGGTATGTTGCCGCAAAACTAGGACACAGCAAGTGACAGGGCAACGGCTTTTGCCGCATTGGCCTTTCACTTGCCGCGTGATCTGCTAAATGCGTTTGTGACAGAAGAGGGCAAGAGAGCAAGAATGGCCGACCGTTTTCGCATTACCCTGGCGCAACTTAACCCCACTGTGGGGGATATTAATGGAAACGCCGCCATAGCGGCCGAAGCCTGGCGGCAGGCGCACGAGGCGAACGCCGATTTGGTGGCGCTGCCCGAAATGTTCATTACTGGGTACAACACTCAGGATTTGGTGATGAAACCAGTGTTCCACAGGGCGGCAATGAATGCGGTGGAAAAACTGGCGCAAGATTGTGCTGACGGACCGGCGATGGCGATTGGTGCGCCGTGGGTCGAGGAAGATAAGCTGTTCAACGCTTACCTGATCCTAAAAGGCGGCCGGATCGCCAGCAAGGTTCTTAAACACCACCTGCCAAATGAGACTGTTTTTGATGAGGTTCGCCTGTACGATTCGGGTCCGATGGGCGGACCATATGCTGTCGGCAATACTCGGATCGGCAGTCCGATTTGCGAAGATGGCTGGCACGAAGACGTCTCGGAGACATTGGAAGAAACCGGTGCGGAGTTTTTGTTGATTCCAAATGGTTCACCCTATTTCCGTAATAAGTATGACGTTCGATTGAACCAGATGGTGGCGCGTGTGGTCGAGACCGGATTACCGGTAATCTACCTCAACATGGTGGGCGGGCAAGACGATCAGGTCTTTGACGGAGCCACGTTCGGGCTGAACCCGGGAGGTGAGCTAGCATTCAGGATGCCGGTATTTGACGAGGCGATTACTCATATTGACCTGGCCCGACAAGATGCAGGCTGGCGTATAGTGCCTGCCGAAATTGTGCCTCAACCCGATGAATGGGAGCAAGATTACCGAGCAATGGTGCAATCTCTGCGCGATTACATGGACAAGACGGGTTTCAAAAGGGCGTTGCTTGGCCTGTCCGGCGGCGTTGACTCTGCCTTGGTGGCTGCAATAGCGGTCGACGCCATCGGAGCGGACAATGTGCGTTGCGTCATGTTGCCGTCGGAATTTACGAGTCAAGCTTCTTTGGAAGATGCTGAGGCTGTGGCCAAGGCGCTTGAGGTGCATTATGATTTTGTCCCTATTACCGAGGGGCGCACAGCGGTCACAAATACTCTGGCGTCTTTGTTTTCAGGCTGCGAAGAGGATCTGACTGAAGAGAACATCCAATCTCGTTTGCGCGGTTTGTTACTAATGGCGATTTCAAACAAGTTTGGTGAAATGCTTTTGACAACTGGCAACAAGTCAGAAGTAGCGGTGGGTTACGCCACGATCTACGGGGATATGAACGGTGGCTATAATCCTATCAAGGATTTGTACAAAACCCGCGTGTTCAAAACCTGTCGCTGGCGTAACGACAATCATCGCGACTGGATGAAAGGACCCAGCGGTGAGGTCATAAGAGACTCGGTTATAGACAAGCCGCCCAGTGCGGAACTGCGGGCTGATCAAAAAGACAGCGATAGCCTGCCAGATTATCCTGTTCTAGATGCGATTCTTGAAATTTTAGTGGATCAGGACGGTTCTGTTTCCGATTGCGTTTCGGCAGGGATTGACGCAGCGGATGCCAAGAGGGTTGAGCATCTGATTTACATTAGTGAATACAAGCGTTTCCAATCCGCGCCAGGTACTCGGCTTACGCCACGCGCATTCTGGCTGGATCGTCGTTATCCGATTGTGAATCGTTGGCGTGATCAAGGTTAGACTGCAAAAACTGAAGCATCAGAAATATCTTCAAATTCCAAACGTTTTGAGAATTGTTGAGAAAAAGCGGAAAATGATGGTCATTTTTTGTTATTGTTGTCAAGTCGCAGTGATTACAACGGCTTAAACACAGCGTTCACTTGCATTTTGGCCCTTTTGTCGCCACATTTACGTCAGTGTTTTGCCTATAATTCGGCGAGCACGACGCAGATTGGTAGGGTCCACTGGACAGATGCCAGAATTATAATACTGCGTAAACGTGTGAATGCACCATTTGTTCAAGGTGCAGTTAAGGGTTTTGGTGGTCGAAATGATTGATGGTTACGATAAGCCGCTTCATGCGCCGGCACGCTACAAAACGATGGAGTCCGCGGCGCGAGAACTTGATGAAGTCGCCCTCGACTCGGCGATCGCCGACATATTGGGCGGTGAAAAACCTGATGCGTTCGGATCGGACAAACAAAGCGGGTCAAACTTCACGGATAATCGTGCGCAGGAACAAACTGCCTCGGCGACACGAAGACAATAACAGGCCTAGGTGTTGCGCCATTTAAGAAGATGACCTTGTTCTCAGGCTAATCGTAAATTCCAATCGCGTTCGTACAACTCCAAGACTCCAACTAAAGCTGGACTTTGGCCCAATGGACACACGTCGAGGTAAATCTTTGGGCTGAGATTTTTTGGCATTGCCAGTATCAGTTGTCTAGGGCTCCATGACGGCCTCAGGAACGTGAATTCAAGTGTAAATGCCAGGCCCCAAGACTACCCACATTGAGTCGGATCTGAATCTTCCCAAACAAGTCGATGTTGTTGTTATCGGCGGCGGTATTATTGGGGTCAGTACGGCATTAGAACTCGCAGAGCGCGGGGTCTCTGTCCTTCTTTGTGAAAAGGGCCAGATTGCCGGCGAGCAAAGCTCGCGCAACTGGGGTTGGGTACGCTTAGGTATGCGTGACCCTCGGGAAATACCATTGATGCAACGATCCATTAGCATCTGGCAGGGGATCGACGACCGTACCGGACGCAATACCGGTTACAAGAATTCAGGCATTGTTTTTGGTGCATCAGGCGCAAGGTCGCGCGGACAAATCGAAAAATGGATGCGACATGTCGAAGGTATGCAGACTGGCGCCAAACTGGTGTCAGGCGCTGAACTGAAACAGCTAATACCCGGCAGCACGAGTGAATTTGATTGTGGGCTTTACATGCCTCAGGACGGAAGGGCAGAACCACAATTTGCGGCCCCCGCGATTGCAGAGGCTGCCCGAGACAAGAGCGCGTCAATTGTAACCAACTGTGCTGTTCGCAGTGTCGATACTCAGGCGGGCCGTGTGGCCGGTGTTTTCACGGAGCGTGGGCGGGTGGCGTGTCAGAATGTTGTGCTGGCGGGCGGAGCATGGTCGCGTCTGTTCGCGGGAAACGCCGGCATCAATCTACCGCAACTCAAAATCCTGAATACAGTAATGCGGACTTCTTCCGCAGAGGATGGGCCAGAAATCGCATTGTGGTCCGATAGTTTTGCCATCCGAAAACGTGTTGATGGCGGCTATACCATCGCATCCGGTCACGAAAATACGGTGGATCTTGTGCCTGATAGTTTCCGGTTGGGCTTCCAATTCCTACCGGCTTTTGTGCAGGAATGGCGATCCTTACGTTTTCGACTGTCACGAAGATGGGCAACAGAGGCGCGGCAGGATCGGTCTTGGTTGCCGACGGATGTCACCCCGTTTGAGCACTGCCGGGTTCTGGATCCAGAACCGTCAAAACGTGCACTACGATCAGCCTGGAAAAGCGCTCGGATCGGTTTCCCAGCTTTAGAGAAGACCGAGATTGTCCAAAGTTGGGCAGGAATGATTGACGTCACACCGGATGCTATTCCAGTGATTTCCCGCGTTGACGATATGCCCGGAATGGTTATTGCAACAGGTTTTTCCGGCCACGGCTTTGGGATTGGACCAGGAGCCGGGCGTCTGGCGGCTGACCTGACCTTGCAAACCAACCCCTGTGTTGATCCGACCGCCTTTCGATTGTCTCGGTTTACGGATGGCTCGAAGGTGCGGCCGGACCCTGGTTATTAAGGCTTTAGCCCATCATCTGATAGCTAAGAGGAACGAAACGGTACCCGTTGCCGCGTGTTTCAACATATCCAGCGGCAGGAAACGGCATGTGATATCCGATCATCGGCACTTTGTCCGCGGCCAGTAATCCAAGTATCTTGCGGCGTGCCTGAGTTGCCGCTGCCTTGTCCATATCAAAGCGAACTTCCCATTCAGGGTGGGCGAAGGACCAAACATAATGGTTGGCTAAGTCCGCAGTGAGTATCAGACGTTGTCCATTGCTTTCCAGATGATAAACCATATGACCGGGAGTATGGCCGTAGGTTGCCATTGCGGTCACGCCGGACACTACGTCCGCGCCATCCTCGATAAAGATCATTTTTTCTGCCAAAGGCGTCACTTTTGAAGCCACCAGATCGCCGACCCTGTTGCCTGCTTCTTGGGCGGACCAGAAGTCGTATTCTGGCGCCGCCGTTACATATCGAGCATTCGCAAATGTAGCCGTGTCGTTGGTAGTCATGCCTCCGATGTGATCGGGGTGCATGTGCGTTAGAACCACCACGTCTATCTGGTCAGGTGTAACGCCAGCATCGGCAAGCGCGGCTTGAATCCCGCCTTGCCCAAGACCTGTATCGAATAGGATTAATTCAGACCCAGTATTAACCAAAGTAGGTGTAAAGAAAAACTGAGCGGCATCGGCAGAAATAAAATTCTCGGCTGAAACCTTCGCAAATTCCTCGTCCGTCGCGCCGCCGCCAAAGATTTCCTTGGCTCCGTCGCGTGGCAGGCTGCCGTCCAAAAGTGTGGTCACAGTAAAATCACCCAGTTTAAAGGATTTGGCGACTGCTGAGTTGGCTTTGGTTTCTGTTCCCGCTGCCAGAACGGGTGCTGTTGCGGCGGCAAAAGGCAAAGCGGCTGCAGCGCCCAGTGCGCCCCTGCGAGTTAATTTGATGGGCATATTGCTTTCTCCCTGTGTAAATTTAGAAAAGAACTAGCGCCGCGAGGTACGTTTGCCAGTTCGTACTTACGCTAATTGGGCTGCGTGAATGAACAATGCATGTTAATTTTTGTTTATGTTGTCATCCAAAAACAAAACCGTAGCGACCGATCTGAAGATTGGTGATTTTCTGGAAAACGTGGAGCCAGAAAAAAAGGCCCAAGAGGCGCGTACCTTGGATGCCTTGTTTCGCCGAGTTTCAGGGTTTTCACCGGTGATTTGGGGGTCTTCCATCGTTGGCTATGGGCAATATCATTACCGCTATTCATCTGGTCGCGAGGGTGACTTTCTTGCCACTGGATTTTCACCCCGAAAAGCGGCGCATTCGATATACATCATGCCTGGATACAACGACTTCAATTACATTCTGTCCCGGTTGGGAAAGCACAAGATGGGCAAGTCATGCCTTTACGTGAACAAGCTTTCGGATATTGATCTGGATGTTCTTTCCGAACTTATTTTGGCGGGGCTTGAAGATTTGAATACTCGTTGGCCCGTCAAACCGACCTGAAAGCTGCTGCTGGACAAATTCGCGCTTGTGTGACAAGAGCCGCGCCAACAGGAGACATCCATGACAACGACCCGTTTTGCCCCGTCGCCCACCGGTTACATCCATGTGGGCAACCTGCGCACCGCACTGATGAATTATCTGATTGCCCGAAAAGCGGGTGGTATTTTCATTTTGCGTATCGATGACACCGACCCAGAACGGTCAAAGGAAGAATATGTCGACGCCATAAAGCAAGACCTTGAATGGCTGGGGCTGAATTGGGATAGGGTTGAAAGACAATCGGAACGTTTGGATCGTTATGCCGAAGCCGCGGATAAACTCCGTGAAATAGGGCGCTTTTATGAGGCGTTTGAAACGCCGACTGAACTGGACCTAAAGCGAAAGAAACAACTGAATATGGGCAAGCCGCCGGTCTATGATCGCGCGGCACTGAATCTGCCCGACGCCGAAAAAGAGGCCTTGCGCGCAGAACGTGGCAATGGTGTTTGGCGTTTTAAACTGAACCACGAACGGATCGAATGGACCGATGGAATTCTCGGTGACATCTCAATTGACGCAGCTTCGGTGTCGGATCCGGTGCTGATCCGCGGTGACGGACAGGTTCTCTATACTATCGCGTCTGTTGTGGATGATACCGAGATGGGGGTGACTGATGTTGTGCGTGGTTCGGACCACGTGACTAACACGGCAACTCAGATTCAAATTATCGATGCGCTGGGCGGTCAGTGTCCAAATTTTGCGCACCATTCGCTGCTGACTGGTCCTCAAGGTGAAGCACTGTCCAAGCGTTTGGGCACACTGGCCCTTCGCGATTTACGCGAACAAGGTGTCCAGCCAATGGCGTTACTAAGCTTGATGGCGCGTTTAGGGTCTTCTGATCCGGTCGAGCTGCGGGCGGATATGGCTGAGTTGGTAGATGGGTTTGATCTCAGCCGTTTTGGTGCGGCACCAACTAAGTTTGATGTACAGGACCTATTCCCGTTAACTGCAAAACACTTGCAATCTCTGACTTTGTCCGAAGTCTCTGATGCTGTCGCAGATGCAGGTGTTCCCCCAGAACTGGCCGAGCCATTCTGGGCCATGGCGCGCAAGAACATCACAACACTGGCTGATCTAAAAGGCTGGTGGGAGCTTTGCCAGGACGGGGCAGAGCCATTGATCGATGATGAAGATCGCGATTTCGTTTCAGAGGCGATGGCCCTATTACCCGAGGGCCCTTTTGACGGCGAAACTTGGGGGGATTGGACCAAAGCTGTCAAAGAGGTAACGGGCCGAAAGGGCAAAGGGCTTTTCATGCCGTTACGAAAGGCATTGACCGGCATGGAACGAGGGCCGGAGATGGCAACCTTGCTACCATTGCTGCAAGTTATCCGCGCGCGGAACTGAACCTACAAAACTAGGTCATTGCTGATGTGCAGAACGGAGAGCCCGCCTCTGTTTTCAAGTTGACTGTATCAACTTTGCGGAAACGCTTTGTAAACGTGTATCGACAAAGTTTGACTCCAAATCAGTCAACTTTTGATGACGCTGGTAACGGGGTTCGTGCCGATCATTTAGAATGGGTGCATCCCACCCATCGGTTGTGGCAAAGAACCGGTCGGCTCCCTCCGGGCCAAATGCACGCAAGTAACCCTGAACGACCACATCAATGTAGCTGAGCAACAAAGGGTGCATTTCTGACGGCTCGCTATGTCTGTGATTTGGCACCGCGTAGACTGCGATTTCGACTTCATGTGTTAAGGGATGGGTTATTGATTGCGTCGCAGAAACGCGGTCATACGCCCATTCGCGTTCATCCAAAGCGTTCCAGTCATTTCGTGGGACATGCGCGATCATACCTTCGATCTCGGATTCGGCATCTGGAATCGCCGTCAAGAAGGCAACCGGACGCAAATCTGTGTGCCGCCATGCCCTTCGCCAGCCCTTTAGCCGAGCAGGTCGCGGGTTAGGGAAGTCGTGCGTGGCAAGATTCACAAGGCTGCCGTAACCAAAGAAATAAGGGTCTGCCATTTGCCGGATAGTCCTCAGAGCGATTGATGCATGTCAAACCGCTTTTTCCATAGACATGCAATAAGGTGTTATCAACTTTCTGGGAGGAAGCCATGCGAATTACCAAACGTACCAATATCGCAGTGCGCTTGCTGATGTATTGCGCAGCCCATCAAGACAGGCTGGTCACGAAATCCGAGATTGCCGAAGTTTGCAACATCTCAGAAAACCACCTGGCGCAAGTCATCAATCAACTTAGCCAGTTAAAATACCTCAGCACGCAGCGAGGCCGAAATGGCGGAATGATGCTCGCGGTACCTGCTGATCAGATTCGCATAGGTTCGGTGTTTCGCGATGTCGAGGGCGCGTTGCCGATTGCAGAGTGCTTCGCCGATGCCGACAATACGTGTCCGCTGACAAAAGCCTGTAGATTGCGTGTGGCGCTGCAAGATGCGGCAGAGGTGTTTTATGCGTCGTTGGACGCGATCACACTGGACGCGCTGGTTTGTGACAATGATCCACTGCTAAAAATACTCCGGCCTGTCGCCTGCGCGCGCTGAGTTCAGTCGCTCGCCCGCAGCACGCGTGCCGGGCGTACGGAAAGAGGCCGCAATGCAAAGGCCAATCCCGCACCAAGCGTTAAAAATATACCGGTGAAAATGATGGCAAGCGCTGATGGCCAGATGACCGCGAATTCGGTGTCAAAAATATACTTGGCTACTGCCCACCCACCTAATATGCCCGTGAATAGAGCAACCAACCCAGCTGCGGCACCCAGCAAGATCGACCGCAAAGCAAAGCTGGTAAGGATGCTTCTTCGGTCGGCACCCAGTGTCTTTAAAACTGCTGCCTCGTAACGACGAGCTGGTTCACCTGCGGCTGCGGCGCCTATCAAAACCAGAAAACCGGTCAGCAAAGAGATACCTGCACCGTATGAAGTAGCGGCTGCAAGACCAGCCAAAAGGCCGGATACCTGATCGATCGCATCCCGCACTCTAATCGCGGTGATGTTAGGATACTTGCCTGCCAAATCACGTAGAATTGCGGTCTCAGCCTGTTCTTCAGCATAGACTGTCGCGATGAAACTGTGCGGCGCACCTGCAAGTGCAGAAGGGTTCATCGACATAATGAAACCTATCCCGGCGTTCGAGAAGTCGACCTCACGAAACGATGTAAGTTCAGCGGTAATATCGCGGCCAAGGATGTTCACAGTCAATTCGTCGCCAAGGCGCAATCCCATCTCAAGCGCTTCTTCTGCGGCAAAGCTGACCTGCGGTGGCCCATTGTACCCATTAGGCCACCAAGTGCCCGACGTGATACGCGTGTTATCGGGCAAATCTTCGGAATAGGTTATTCCCCGGTCCCCCTCTAGAACCCAGTGACCTCCTGCGACCTCTTGCGCTGGCTTACCGTTGATTTGGGTTATGATACCGCGAAGCATGGGTGCGCTATCGATGCGGCTTACAGCAGGGTCTGATTCCAGACGTTCTGAAAAACCGGACATTTGATCTTTTTGGATGTCGACAAAAAAGTAAGAAGGCGCCACGTCCGGCAAATTGCCAGAAATGGCATTACGTAATGTGCCGTCAATCTGTCCTACCGCCGCCAAAACAGACAGGCCCAACCCGAGTGATAAAACGACTGACCCAGCCCCCTCTTTCTGCCCCGAGATCGCGGAAAGAGCCCATCGTAACGGAGCGTGACCGCGTGATCGACGGCCACCGACGCGTGCTAACCACCGAATTGCAAATGCTGCTATGGACAACAACAGCAAAGCTCCGGCAATTCCTCCTGCTGTCCAAAGCGTCAATCTGACAGAGTTGGTAAACCATGCTGCTGCGACAACCAGAATTGACAATGCAATGCCATTGGCCACCAGGTAAATGGGTCGTGGGATGGAGCGGGCTGTGCTTAGCGCATCCCGAAAAAGAGTCGCTGCGCGGACTTCTTCAGTTCGTGCCAATGGCCAAAGAGTGAAAAGAAACGCGGTTAATGCTCCGTAAAGCGCAGCCTCTAACAATGGGCCAGGATAGAGCGTGAAAACTGCTGGAACCGGTAAGCGACTTTCGATCAACGGCGCTAAAACCAAAGGTAGCATACTGCCCAAAACCAGACCCAATAGAATGCCGATTCCGGATAAAACCCCGATCTGGATCAGGTATGTTTGGAATATTGTTGCACGGTCAGCGCCAAGGGTGCGCAACGTCGCGATAGTTGCCGTTTTCCCTGCTAGATAGGCGCGCACCGCTGCTGAAACTCCGATACCCCCGACGGCCAATCCTGCCAGCCCGACTAACACCAAAAATGCACTGAGGCGGGCAACGAAGTCGGCAATACCAGGTGCACCATTGCGGGCGTCGGTCCAGCGCATTCCGGTTCCCTCAAACGCGTCGCCAGCTTGAACAGACAAAGCCGCAAGATCGCTGTCTTGCGGCAGATCCAATCGGTACTTAGTGGAAAACAGCGTTCCCGGTTCCAATAATCCCGAAGCCTGCAAGTCAGTCGTCCGCACCAACGTTCGAGGCCCCAAGGCAAATCCGTCGGCGGCTGCGTCGGGTTCATCAACAATGGCCGCCATCAAGATAAATTCCTGTGTTCCCAGAGCAAATAATTCCCCTGTGGACATGCCCAACCGATCGATAAGCGCCGGTGCCATTACTGCGCCTGGTAGGTCGTTATCACCCTCCAATGCCTCAAATAAAGGCATTGGAGGGTCTAACTGGACGGTGCCCAGTAGCGGATAGGCGGAATCTACGGCTTTAACTTGGGTCAGCCCCCGTTCCGTTTGGGGCTTGCGCGTAACAGCCATAGATCGGAAATCAACAACTTCGGAAACTGCCTGCGCCGTTTGATCCATCCACGCCCGTTCGTCTTTGGTCGCAAATCGATAAGTGAATTCCAATTGCGCCTCACCGCCTAGAAGCGTAGCGCCTTCCTGCGTTAGCCCTGATTGTATCGCCTGACGTACCGATCCGACTGCGGTAATTGCAGCGACCCCTAACGCCAAACACGCGAGGAATATCCGAAATCCTTGAAAACCTCCGCGCAGTTCGCGCCGGGCCAGGCGCGCTGCCAAGGGCAAGCTCATTCCGCAGCCTCGCGTTTCATTTCCTCGGCAATTCGTCCATCGCGTAAGCGAACAACCCTGTCGCATTTCTGGGCGAGCGAATGGCTGTGTGTAACGAGAACCAAGGTCGCTCCGTGCCGATCGCGTAATCCGAACAACAATTCAATAATTGCAGATCCATTCCTTTCGTCCAAGTTCCCGGTCGGCTCATCGGCCAGCAATATCCGGGGCCGAGGAGCCGCGGCACGGGCCAGCGCAACACGTTGTTGCTCTCCGCCTGACATTTGCGCGGGATAGTGATCTCTCCGATGTGACAAGCCAACTGCTTGCAGTTCGGATTCAGCACGTGCGAAAGCGTCTTTGTGTCCGGCCAATTCCAGCGGAGTGGCAACATTTTCCAGTGCTGTCATCGTTGGTATCAAGTGAAAGTTTTGAAAGACCACGCCCATCGTGTCGCGGCGAAACCGCGCCAGAGCGTTTTCGTCCATGTTGGTCAGATCATTGTCCAGAGCCAGTATTGAACCACCCGTTGCTTGTTCCAGCCCGCCCATCAGCATCAAAAGGGACGATTTTCCCGAACCGGAAGGCCCAACCAAACCCAGAGTTTCCCCTTCGGTAACGATCAGGTTTATTTCATGCAGTATATCCACTCTGCCGGCATTGCCATCCAAGGATAATGAGGCATTTTGGAGCTCAAGAATTGGTTTTGTCATCGGTTGTTCCGAACAAAGGCGATAGGATGGGATATGGAGCGGTAGAAGTGATACGCAAGGCTTTGATGTCGGGACTTTTTGTCTGTTGCGGTTTTGCAGCCACAGCCGAACAGGTTGTTATTGCTGCGCTAGGAGATTCTTTAACACAAGGTTTTGGATTGCTCGAGCAGGATGGTTTTGTTCCTCAGTTACAGAGATGGTTGGTCGATCAAGGCGCAAATGTCCGGCTTATCAACGCAGGCGTTTCTGGTGACACAACGGCAGGCGGTGCGGCACGGGTTGGATGGACTTTGACGCCCGAGGTAGACGGCATGATCGTGGCGCTAGGAGGCAACGATCTGCTGCGGGGTATCGACCCCTCTGTCTCACGCGCAAATGTCGAGGCAATTTTGTCATCCGCTCAGGAAGCAGACGTCGAGGTTTTATTGATTGGCATGCAGGCACCCGGAAATTATGGCCCTGATTATAAACAGACTTTTGATGCTATTTTCCCGGATTTGGCGCAACAATATCAGGTGTTGTATGCAGACAGCTTTTTCGAAGGGTTACAGGCAGGCGGTGACTTACGCGCCGCAAACCAGTTCATGCAATCCGATGGCATTCACCCAAACTCAGAGGGTGTGGCTCGGATAGTTGAAGCTCTAGGCCCGATCGTTTTGGAACTCGTCGATGCAACAAAGCAGGATTGAGTAATGCCGGGGCGCCTTTTTCTGACAAGACCTGTTTCCGAGATCGCAGACGCATTGAGCACGCAGAATACGATGTCAACGCAACCGCCACGCCGGAATATACAGCCCGGTCAGGAAGTGATCGTCTTCAACGGGGACAACCTTGTTTTGATGCGATGGGGAATGATCCCGGTAGGTCGTGTAAACGCGCGTGGCCGCCCCGTAATGGAAACCATTATCAATGCTCGATCCGAAACAGTGTTTGATAAATCGGCATTTTCTGATGTCGGCCGCGCGGTTATTCCGGTGGACGGCTGGTACGAATGGACAGGAGAAAAGCGTCGCAAGACCGCTTGGCGTATTAGTTCAGTCGATGGCGCTCTACTTTTCTTTGCGGCAATTACAGACAGCTGGCAGGCTCCGGGTGGGCTTCGAGTGGATCAATGCGCTGCTGTGACTTGCGAACCCAATGAAGATCTGAAGCCAATCCACCATCGAATGGGCGTACTGCTGAAAACTGAAGAGGTGCAAGCTTGGCTGACAGGCACTGAAGATCAGGCAAAGTCTTTGGCGCGCCCGTGGCCAAACGGGCTGCTGCGTATTGAGCAGGCTAAAGATGTGGGCTGGTCTGCTCCGTAACTGCGTCAGACCACAGTTACAACAGTTCCAATCGGTACGCGCGCATATAGGTCGATCACATGCTCATTGAGCATACGGATACACCCATTTGATGCCGCCCGCCCAATGGTCTGGGGTTGTGTCGTTCCGTGAATGCGGAAGTACGTATCGACACCGTTCTGGAACAAGTACAATGCGCGTGCGCCAAGCGGATTGTCGTTTCCGCCGGGTTGGACATAGTCGTTATCCTTGAACTTGGCATAAGTAACCGGTTCACGCTCGATCATCTCTTCGGTCGGACGCCAGGTTGGCCATTCTTTTTTGACATCGATCGTTGCTGTTCCGGTGAATTCCAAACCAGCCCTACCTACACCACAGCCATAACGGATTGCCTTGCGGGGTTCGGTGACGAAATACAAATAGAATGAGCGTGGCACGACCAGCAACTGACCGGGCTGAAACTCTTTCTTGATCCGAACGAATTGCGGGGTCGGATCATATTCAGTGGCTTTCTTGGCGTTGACCAGACTTGGCAACAAGCTGGCCGTAGCCGATGTGGCCAGAAAAGTACGACGGGTAAACATGGTGGGCCTCATTAATCTACCAAGAAATCATAACCGTAATTTCATCATGATAGACGATTTGGACAATCTTGAGGCAACGTCACCGAAATTTGATGTCACCCGAAGGTCACACAAAAAATGGACCTTCGTGCGAGTTTTGAAGATCAGGGCAAAGTTTTTCTTTGCCCTGTCAGAAGCTTATGCCAGCTCGATATTGTCAGCGCTTTCGCGTCCGTCACGACCCGAACTCAGCTCGTATGTGACTTTTTGGTTATCGGCCAGACCGGTCAGGCCCGAGCGTTCCACGGCCGAGATATGTACAAACACATCCTTGCCGCCCTCTTCAGGTGCGATGAAACCATAGCCTTTGGTGGCGTTGAACCATTTAACGGTGCCTGCGGGCATATCCGTTGTCTCCTGTTTTAATGCTGCCCACGGGTTGCGGCAGCCTGGCGTCGTCGGTCTGGATCGAATGACTGAACGCCGTAGAAGGAGACAGTGGGTCGAAATAGAAAAACGTTAGCCCTTTGCATATGGCACTGGGGTCTGGGTGTGGCAAGAGCAAATCAGAACACTCAATGAACGGATTGAGGGTTAAAAATTCTTCGTTTCCGCCGTGAACTCGGAGAAAAGTTTGCCTAAGGTTACAAAGTCAGAGTTCATTTTTCTCTACTTATCATATATTTCAAAAATCTGACCGAATACAGATTGAATTTGACAACTTTGTTTTTGAAAGCGCTAATTGCCTGCTTTCCGAAACAAAGTGTTAGTTCGTATTCTTCCTATAAAAGTTGACTAAGGGACGTAATGCATTCTTTAACGAGGAAAGAACGGGAGCCCGATCTGTCCAATGCAATGCATGCACATCCGTTCTGGAGGGCCGCTGCTCCGCAATCGATGGGACTGCCAGAATTGATTGAATATCAGGGTGGTCCTTCCTAAACCAATTGTACGCTCCGTCCACATGCATCGGGCCGCCAAGAGGATGACCAGCTTCTCTTTCAGCCATTGTTTCAAGATAAGGCACCAAGCCGTAGATTGCTTTTCTTGAAAGCCCAACAAAATGCGTTAGGCCTACTTCTTCGTTGGGAGAAAGGGATTTAAATCTAGGGTTGGTCTTCCCAACAGTATCTCCACCATGAAGGTAGTCGAATTTTAATGAACTCAATTCATCCACAACCGCATTTGAATTGCTTAGAAAACTATCTGACCAATCAGCGTCATCTTCGAGAATAAGAATCGATCGATAATTCATTTTTTTTGCATTCTTCAACAATTTGACGTGGCTCATGAAACATCCACGCGCTCCGACAGTGGGCCATTTGCCCTCCGATTCAGGCCTAACTGCCTCGAAAAGTATGACTTCTTTGTCTGAAAAACTCAGAGAGAGTTTGTTTAGTTGTTTCTCTATTTGTCTCTTTCTGTCCGTCCGGTATGGCAAATTTATTACGTAAATTCTTTCAAACAGCTCTAGAATTCTATCTCGGACAGCATCGTTACTATTCACCATGACAAACACCTTGAAATCCCGATGGAACGAAGAAGCCTTCGATAAACGTAAAATGTATTATGCTACGAATACAGAAGCAATTCTACTTGCTTTCTGATCACAGCTTCATTTCTTGGTGCACGGGTTGCCACAAAGAAAGATTTCTGGAAACTCCAAATTGAAAATTCAGCGCAACGAACGATCAGAATATCTAACGCGCAAATTTCTTATGCTTCAACCGCTTGGGCTCCAGCGCATCAGGCCCCAACCGCCGCTTCTTATCCTCTTCATAGTCCTCGAAGTTGCCCTCGAACCATTCCACGTGGGCATCTCCCTCAAAGGCCAGAATATGCGTACAAATCCGGTCGAGGAAGAAACGGTCGTGCGAGATGACAACGGCGCAACCAGCGAAATCGACCAGCGCGTCTTCCAGTGCGCGCAGGGTTTCAACGTCCAGATCGTTGGTCGGTTCGTCGAGAAGCAGGACGTTGCCGCCCTCTTTCAGCAGACGGGCCATGTGGACGCGATTGCGCTCACCGCCGGATAGCAGCGAAACTTTCTTCTGCTGGTCGCCGCCCTTGAAGTTGAAGGACGAGCAATAGGCGCGGGAATTGACTTGCGCATCGCCCAGTTGGATGATCTCGGCGCCGCCGGTGATTGCTTCCCACACGGTGTCGTTGTCTTTCAGGTCGTCGCGGGACTGGTCGACATAGGATAGCTCGACCGTGTCGCCCAGTGTGATGGTGCCGCTGTCGGGCTGCTCCTGACCGGTCAGCATCTTGAAGAGCGTCGATTTACCAGCGCCGTTGGGGCCGATGACGCCGACTATGCCGCCGGGTGGCAGGGCGAAGTCGAGCCCTTCGATCAGTTGCTTGTCGCCCATATGTTTCGACAGGCCCTCGACCTCGATCACCTTACCGCCGAGGCGCTGGCCATTGGGGATGACGATCTGGGCGCGGGTCAGCTTTTCGCGCTCTGACTGTTCGGCCAGTTCGTTATAGGCGTTGATACGCGCCTTGGACTTTGCCTGACGGGCCTTTTGACCCTGACGCATCCATTCCAGTTCGCGCTGCAGGGTCTTTTGCTTGGACTTGTCCTCGCGGGCTTCCTGCTCCAGCCGTTTGGCCTTTTGCTCCAGCCAAGCAGAGTAGTTACCCTCGTACGGAATGCCGCGGCCCCGATCGAGTTCGAGAATCCATCCTGTGATATCATCCAGGAAGTAGCGGTCGTGGGTTACGATCAGGATGGTGCCCTTGTAGTCGATCAGGTGCTGTTGAAGCCATGCAATGGTCTCGGCATCCAAGTGGTTGGTTGGTTCGTCCAAGAGCAGCATGTCGGGCGCTTCGAGCAGCAGCTTACAGAGCGCCACGCGCCGTTTCTCACCCCCTGAAAGTTTGGCGATTTCAGCATCGTCTGGCGGGCAGCGCAGCGCCTCCATCGAAACGTCGATCTGGCTGTCGAGGTCCCACAGGTTCTCGGCGTCGATTGCATCCTGTAGGGTTGTCATCTCTTCCATCAGTTCGTCCGAATAGTTCTCGGCGATCTCCATGGCGATCTCGTTGAAACGATCGACCTTGGCCTTTTTTTCTGCCACACCCAGCATGACGTTTTCGCGGACGGTCAGCGATTCATCCAGTTGCGGTTCTTGCGGCAGGTAGCCAACTTTTGCACCCTCGGCGGCCCAAGCTTCACCGGTGAAATCCTTGTCGAGGCCTGCCATTATCTTCATCAATGTCGATTTACCCGCGCCGTTGACGCCGACGACACCGATTTTTACACCGGGAAGAAAGCTTAGATGAATGTTTTCAAAGCACTTTTTGCCACCGGGATAAGTCTTGGAAACACCCTGCATGTGGTAGACATATTGATAGGCGGCCATGTCGCGTCCTCTGGTTCGGGGAAATAGGTTGAAACGCTAGATATCCAAGCGTGAGGGGCGGGGCAACCAGATGATTTCGCGTTTCTTGCTTGTTGCAGTTGCTGAAGGGTTTGGCACATCCAATGGAAGTGCAAGCGGTTTGGAGCGTTAAAATGAAAAGCGGACCGCCACGCAATCCGATTGTTAAATGCGCACGGAAAAAATGGCCTTTGTGAACAGATTTGGAATGCGCATTTACTTTTTTTGAAATTGATCGACATACTCTGTTCTAAGCTGATGTCTCGGTGCAACCTGTTGATTGACAACGCCGCCAAGTTCTGAACAACAGCAGATGATGTTGCGAAGCGCCATTCCATATGCGCGACCGGGGCAGGTCGTTGGTTTGTTCGGTGGGTCCTTTGATCCGCCGCACTGCGGGCACGTCCATGTAACGCTGGAGGCAATGAAGGCTTTTGGATTGGATCGGGTTTGGTGGCTGGTGTCCCCCGGTAATCCGCTGAAAACACATGGGCCAGCGCCATTGGAACAAAGAATTAATGCGGCGCGATTGATCATGAATCATCCGCGTGTTGAGGTCTCAGATGTCGAGACATTGACGGGAACACGAGCCACGGCAGACACGCTGGCCTCGTTGCGTAGACTATACCCGGGAGTAAAGTTTGTTTGGCTTATGGGGGCTGACAATCTTGCACAGTTCCACGACTGGAAAAACTGGCGGCTGATCATGGATAGCGTCGCAGTGGGGGTGCTCGCTCGCCCGGGTGACAGGATTTCAGCGCGGATGTCTCGGGCGGCGAGAGTCTACAGCAAGTACCGGGTCGACGGACAGGCGCGGCATCTGCTGGGAAGGAGCGCAGCGCCGGCTTGGTGCTTTGTGAACGTTCCCATGATCGATGTCAGTTCGACCGAAATCCGTACGCGTGGCGATTGGGCAAGCGGAGTGTTGCCCGAATAGCCCCAATCGGAGCATAATCCGTTTCAATGGTTGTCTGACGGTAATCTCTGGGATTTTATTTGACCCATGGTTGATCGTTTTTCGCGTCGATTTTTTCTTGGCGGGGTTGGGGCATCCTTAATACCCGCAACAAGTTGGGCTGGTGCGCCCCTTGTGTCCTTGCGGCCGCAACTGCGCGGCAAGCAGTTCAACGGTGCGGAAAGGCTGGTACGGCAGGCGCAGCTCAAGGGCGAAGTAGTATTTGCAGTCGCCGACGTTGCAACAGGTGTTCAACTCGAAGAGCTTGGCGGCCAACAGGCTTTGCCGCCTGCCAGTGTAGCCAAGGCACTAACGGCTCTTTATGCACTAGATGTACTTGGGCCGGATTTTCGGTTTGAGACAAAGTTGATTGCAGATGGGCAGATAGAGAACGGCATCCTCAACGGTGATCTTATACTAGTCGGTGGGGGCGACCCCCTGCTAGATACCGATGCATTGGCTACTATGGCGGCCAACTTGCGCGAGGCGAGGATAACCGAGGTGCGTGGTGCATTCAAAGTTTTTGACGGTGCGCTACCATACGTTTTCAGTATAGACCCCGGACAACCGGACCACGTGGGTTACAGCCCGGCGATCAGCGGCATATCCCTTAATTTCAATCGCGTTCATTTCGAATGGAAACGTTCGGCAAACGGATATGGCGTTACCATGGACGCGCGAAGTGCACGGTACAACCCGGCCGTGGAAATGGCCACAATGCGGGTCGAAAACCGTAAATTGCCCATCTATTCATATACGCCCAGCCCACGGCAGGACCGCTGGACAGTTGCAAAGGGCGCGTTGGGCGATGGGGGTGCGCGTTGGTTGCCGGTTCGTAAGCCAGCGCTCTATGCAGGTGATGTTTTTAGGACCTTAGCGCGCGTAAATGGGATTGTATTAGGCCGCGTGCAGGTGACGCGTGAAGTAACGATCGGCGAAGAATTGGTGGTGCATCAAAGCGATCCTCTGGAAAGTATCCTTCGGGGCATGCTGAAATACTCGACCAATATAACGGCGGAAATGGTTGGACTTGCTGCGTCTGTCGCGCGTGGGGCCGAGCCTCAGAGTCTGGCCGAATCTGCGGCGGAGATGAATCGCTGGGCCGCGGAATCCTATGGTGTCTACAGGATAGCGATGGTAGATCATTCTGGTCTTGGCGATATGTCTCGTATGGCACCGGCAGATCTGGTTGCTGCTTTGGTGACCGCGCGTAAGACAGGGGTGTTGCGACCGTTGTTGAAACCGTTTGCTCTGACGGACAGTCAGGGCCGTGTCGTTAAAAACCACCCGATCAAGGTGGATGCGAAGACAGGAACACTAAATTTTGTCTCAGGCTTGGGCGGTTTCCTAACAACTGCCGAGGGATCCGAGCTTGCCTTTGCGATA